>JBILFD010000104.1:0-4164 GCA_044351765.1 Candidatus Nanopelagicaceae bacterium
TGGCGTTGTTGAGGAACTCTTAGTTGATCGAGCTTTTGTGGAGGACCCGCAAGAAGCAAGTGCGCTTGCTGAACTATCTGACATCAACCCACAAGCACCTCACAATGTTGCCAATGCCTTAGCGGCCATGGCATTGGCACGAAGTTGTGGTGTCAAAATTGATTCAATGGCTGAGGGGCTGAGAAATTTTGCTCCCGGTCACCATCGAATTGAAGAAGTGGAAAACTCTGAAGGTATTAGATGGATAAATGATTCTAAAGCGACCAATCCACATGCTGCAAACGCTTCATTAGCCGCATTTACTTCGATTATTTGGATAGCAGGCGGGCTGGCAAAAGGTGCCGATATGGAAGATCTAGTTAAAAGCAAATCAGGGAGATTAAAAGCGGCACTTCTTATTGGTACTGATCGAGATTTGATCGCAGATGCGCTTGCAAAACATGCACCACAGATTCCAAAATATCTGATTGATGGAGATTTGCCTGACCAGCTAATGGATAACTTAATATCCAAGGCCAAGGAATTGGCCGAGAGCGGGGATGTAGTTCTTTTAGCCCCTGCCTGTGCTTCCATGGATCAATTCACTTCATATGCACACAGAGGAGATCTATTTGCCGAAAAGGTCAAGCAACTAACAGGAAGCAAGAAATGAAAAAGAATTCTCTACCGGTAAATAGAAATGTATTTTCTAATCCAACTTCTGCTTACAACTTACTATTGGGCTCTGCCGGAGTTCTCATTGTCTTAGGGCTCATAATGGTTTTGTCTGCATCTGGGATTCGATCATATTTTACTTCTGGATCATCATTCTCAATTGCTGGAAGACAATTTATGTGGTTTTGCATCGGCATCATTCCGATGTGGTTGGCATTTAAAATTCCACCAAAAGCTTGGAAGCGTTTAATACCACCTTTATTAGTTGTGGTCTTCGGTCTTGAACTTGCAGTTTTCTTGCCTGGAATTGGAGTTGAGATTAATGGAAATAGAAATTGGTTAAATCTTGGGTTATTAACTATTCAGCCGAGTGAGATTGCTAAATTTGCAATTACTATCTGGGCCGCTCAAGTATTATCTCAACTTGAAAAAGGTGCAATCAATCAACAACGGGCTGTTTATTCACTGATAATTGGCTTTAGTTTGATAAGTGCTCCGATACTTGTTGGCGGAGATTTAGGAACTACATTAATTCTTGCAGCAATCTTGATGGCAATGTTGTTTTTAACTGGAATGAAGATTCGTCACCTTTTAGGAATTGGAATTATTGGAGCCGGATTGTTGTTTGCAGTGTTGCTCACAAAACAATCCAGATTAGCAAGGCTTAGTTCATTCCTAGATCCTTTTTCAGAAAGTAATTACCACGGACCGGGTTGGCAGCCTGCTCATAGCATCATGGCTCTCGCGTCTGGTGGAATTTTTGGTGTTGGCTTAGGTGGTAGTCGCCAAAAGTGGGGAAATCTAGGACCTGAAGCGCATACCGATTTTATCTTTGCCGTTATCGGTGAAGAGATGGGCTTGTTTGGAACAGTTCTAGTTTTGTTAGCATTTTTAGCTTTCATTTGGGCGGGTGTAAGTATTGCGATCAAGACTAAAGACCCATTTAGTAGATATGCGGCCGCAGGCATAGTCGCTTGGATAAGTGTTCAAGCAACAATCAACATTGCATCAGTGATTGGGATGTTTCCAGTTGTAGGCGTGCCATTACCTTTCATCTCTTATGGAGGATCAGCATTAATTAGCTCGATGCTGGCATTGGGATTTCTTGCTGGGGTGGCTAGACGAGAACCTGGGGCTAAAGCGATATTAGATAAGCGACCACCCTTGTTTACTTTCAACCGAGGAATTAAATGAAAATTGTAATTGCTGGGGGTGGTACAGCAGGCCATGTGTTACCTGCTCTAGCGGTTGCAAATGAAATTAGAAATAGATTTAACCATGCTGAAATAGTTTTCATCGGTTCCAAAGGTGGCGCAGATGAAAAATTGATACCAGCAGAGAATTATCAAATTAAGTATTTGCCGAAGGCAGATTTTCCTCGAAAAATTAATTTGAGTGCACTCACTTTCATTCCCCGCTTCAGCACCGCATTGATTAAATCTGTCCTTTTATTAAGAGGCGCGAATGTCGCAATAGGTTTCGGAGGTTATGTAGCAACTCCTATGTATGTGGCTGCTCGAATTTTGAATATCCCTATAGCAATTCATGAAGCTAATGTAATTCCAGGATTGGCAAATAGAGTCGGCCGCAAGTGGGCCAAAGTTGTCGCTGTTTTTAATCCCGTCAGCGGTTGGAAAAATCAACATCTAATCGGATTCCCAATTCGAAAGAGCATCACTAATTCGGCAAAGTTAACTGGAAAAGAATTACTTTTGGCAAAAGAGGCGGCTCGCAAAGAGCTGGGATTGACCCTAGAGGGCAAAGTCTTATTAGTCATGGGTGGCTCTCTTGGAGCACAAAAAATAAACGATGCCATTGTTGAGATTGCATCGACTTTAATTGAAAATAAGATTTCCATTTTGCTTTTAGCCGGCACAGGCAAAAGCACGTTAGCAAAGACAATTGATTCAGAAAATTATCTGCAAATACCGTACTTGACCAAAATGGAATCAGCGTATTTAGCAGCGGATTTTGTAGTAGCAAGAGGTGGAGCGGGTACTTGTGCGGAGATTGAGGCAATGGGTTTGCCCGCAATTTTTATTCCATTATCAATTGGCAATGGGGAACAGGTCGCAAATGCCGAAAGATATGCAGCTCGTGGAAGTGCGAAAATTCTACCGAATAGCAATCTCACATCTGACAATTTATTGTCAATCATTTTAGAGGTGAACAACTCTTTTACTGAATTTTCAAAAGTTGCCGCCACAAATAAGGGCAACAAATTATCCGCCGCCTCCGACTTTGTTGACCTAATTGATGAAGAGATATTCCACTCCTCTAAAAGGAGAATCTAATGTTAAATGAACCAGTTCACTTCATCGGCATTGGTGGTTCTGGCATGAGCGCGATTGCAAGAATACTTTTAGATCGCGGAATCCAAGTATCAGGTTCTGACGCTAAAGAGTCCATTGTCATAGATAGTTTGCGAGCGCTAGGGGCTAAAGTCGAAATTGGACACAACGCAAACAACATCTCATTAGCGAAAACTGTCGTGATCTCTACGGCTATAAAAGATAGTAATCCTGAATTAAAGGCAGCTTTGCAAAATGGAATACCTGTACTTTCCCGAGCGCAATCATTGAGTGAGTTAATGAAAGGCTACCGATCGGTTGCAGTAGCAGGCACACATGGAAAAACTACGACTACTTCAATGTTGGCAGTAGCGATTCAAGAGTGCGGAGTTGACCCATCATTTGCAATAGGCGGAACTCCGAATGATTCTAACTCCAATTCACATCATGGCACCGGGGATATTTTCATAGCGGAGGCTGATGAATCGGACAGTTCATTTTTGGTCTACAACCCATTTGGCGCGATCATTACAAATGTGGAAATTGATCATGTTGATCACTTCTCGTCTAAAGAGCAGTTGCATCAAACTTTTCTTGAATTTATAAAGTCGACGAAAGAATTCTTAGTTATTTGTATCGATGATCATGGTGGTAGAGAGATTGCTAAGTTAGCTAAAGAGTTACGACTAAATTTAATTACCTATGGGGAATCCGAAATCGCCCAGATGAGGATTTCTCACATTTCAACATCAGCACTTGGCTCTTTTTTTAGAGTCACTTGGCAAGGAATAGTTCTCGGCGAGGTTGCTTTGAATATTCCAGGTAAACATAATGTTCTCAATGCCACTGCAGCTTTAGGCGCCGGAATCGCGTTGGGTTTGAACCCAAATCAGTTAATTCTTGGGCTATCTAAATTTCAAGGTGTTCGTCGCAGGTTCGAGTTAAAGGGAATCGTTAAAAACATTAGAGTTTTCGACGATTACGCTCATCATCCAACTGAAGTGAGTGCAACTATTGCAACAGCCAGAGATGTAGTTGAACAAGGAAAAATCATTGTAATTTTTCAGCCGCACAGGTACTCACGCACCCTTGCTTTTGCCGAAGGGTTCGCAGAATCTCTTTCAACTGCAGATCAGGTAATTTTGCTAGATATATATGGTGCAGGGGAAGAGTCGATTCCAGGTGCCAGCAGTTCAGTAATTGCTAAGCAGATCCGAGA
>JBILFD010000005.1:0-14024 GCA_044351765.1 Candidatus Nanopelagicaceae bacterium
GCAAGCGAGCAATCGGTTGGCCTGGGGCAACTGGGTCGCCCTCTTCAACAATAATTTCAATCAAAGTTCCGGCATGAGTACTTTTAAGTTCAGCACTTTCGCGTTTGTTTGAAACAGTTCCAATAATCGCACCTGCTTCAAGATGTGTACCAACTTCAACATCTGCACCAGAAAAGTAACCTGCAAATGGGGCGACAATCATTCTCCAAGTTGGTTGATTATCAAGTGCACTTGCAAAACCATGACGACCAATTAAATCAAGAGCGGCTGGAATATCATCTGGAGTTTTTAATGCAAGTGTTTCAACATTAGGAAGAGCTCGTTTAATCAAGCCAACCAAAGTTCCCGCAGGCGGCATTTCAATTACTGCGGTCACACCCAACTCGTTAAGAGTTTCCATACATAAATCCCAGCGAACTGGGTTAGCAATCTGATCAATCATTCGATCAAGCAGAGCGCGTCCGCTGTGAACGACTGCACCGTCTCGATTTGAGATAACTCTGGTACGTGGATCATGAACAGTCACCGAAGATGAAAGAGATTTCATTCGGGCTACTGCCGGTTGCATATAAGAGGTATGAAATGCGCCAGCAACTGAGAGCGAACGCACCCGTGCGCCTTCTGGCGGATTTTCGGCGAGCGCAGCCAATGCGGCCAACTCACCAGCAGCAACAATCTGTCCGCCACCATTTTCATTTGCGGCAGTTAAATTAAATTTAGCAATCGCAGCTAAAACATCAGCTCGATCTCCACCTAATACTGCTGACATTCCAGTTGGAGTCGCAGCACTTGCAGCAGCCATTGCCAATCCACGCTCGCGCACTAATACAAGTGCAGATTCAGCGGTTATTGCCCGCGCACCGGCTGCGGCAGTGAACTCACCAACAGAGTGGCCGGCGACAACACCAACTTTGCCAAATGCATCAGATGGATGTGGAAATAGTGAAAGGGCGCCAACTAATCCAGCAGCAACGATTAAAGGCTGAGCATTTGCAGTATCCCGAATCTCATCTGCATCGGCGTTGGTGCCTAAGTGAATTAGATCTAAGTTGGCAACAGCTGACCACCAGGTCAATAAATCCTTAACGCGGGCTGATTCCAGCCAAGGGGACAGGAATCCTGGGGTCTGGGCGCCTTGTCCTGGAGCGATTATGGCGAGCATCCCTTCACTTTACGACCACCTTCGGGTTACTCCTAAGTACACTCGCGCATTTTAGTTACCGACCGGTAACATAGGGCCGGATCCGCCTCATAATGAAATTCGGCTTAGGAGTGATTAGTGAAGATCGCTGTATGTGTAAAACAAGTCCCAGATTCATGGGCTGAGAAGAAATTAAATGCCAGTACTAAGTTGATTGATCGCGAAAGTGTTGATGCGGTACTCAATGATTTAGATGAGTACGCCGTTGAATCTGCGCTACAAATTGTTGAAGCAAATGGTGGAGCAGAAGCCGGACACTCTGTAACGCTAATTAGCATGGGACCAGAGCGAGCAACAGAAGCACTTCGCAAGGGACTTTCGATGGGCGCTGACGATGCAGTACTTGTAAGTGACGTTGCGCTCGCCGGATCTGACGCACTCGCTACATCACTAATTTTGGCGAAAGTAATTCAAAGAATTAATCCGGATCTAATTTTGTGTGGAACTGAATCAACTGATGCTCGTATGAGTGTTATTCCTTCAATGCTTTCCGAACGACTTGAATTGCCACAACTTTCATTTGCTGGTGAAGTAAATGTAAGCGCAGATCAAGTAAGTATTAAAAGAGTTACTGATGAAGGTGTTGACTCAATGAGTTCCTCGATGCCAGTCATTGTTAGCGTAATCGAAAAAATAAATGAACCTCGTTATCCTTCATTTAAAGGCATCATGGCCGCAAAGAAAAAAACAATTGAAGTTTTATCCCTTGCCGACCTTGGCGTAAATGCATCTGAAGTAGGCGGTGCTGGTTCATGGAGTTTGGTAAATGATTTTAATGAGCAAGCTGCCAGAAGTGCTGGTATGAAAGTTACTGATGAAGGCGCTGGCGGAACTGCACTGAGTGAATTTTTGGCTGAAAAGAGGTTGGCATGAGTACTTTCGTATTTATTGATCACATCGATGGAGTAATTACAAAAACTGCCGGAGAGTTGTTAACTATCGCCAGACGATCTGGAGACGTTACCGCTGTATTAGTTGGAATTCCAGGCCACGGCGCAAAAGCAGCAGCTGCAATAAATTCTTTTGGCGCAAATAAAATAATTGCGATTGAAGATAGCACCATCAACGATCATCCAAGCGCTCTCGTCGCTCAAGGATTAGCTGACTTACTTTTGGAAAAGGGCGCCACTACATTATTGATTCCTTCAACTGCTCGCGGAAAAGAAATTGCCGCACGAGTTGCTGTACGTACCAACTCTGGAATTATCACTGATGCAGTAGATGTCACCGCCGATTCAATTGCCACCCAATCTATTTTTGGTGGATCTGCAGTTGTGCACTCCAAGGTAAGTAAGGGAATTGCAATCATTACGGTGCGACCAAATTCAGTTGAACCAGAGATCAAACCGTCCACCTGCGAAGTTGAAGTAGTTTCACCTAAATTGACTCCAACAAAAGTTTTAATCAGCAATCGTGAGCCAGCAAAAAGAGGCGGACGCCCAGAGTTAACTGAAGCGGCGATTGTGGTTTCTGGTGGACGTGGAACAAATGGCGACTTTGCACCTGTTGAAGCTTTAGCGGATCTGCTTGGCGCAGCGGTTGGCGCATCACGTGCGGCAACTGATGCTGGTTGGTATCCGCATTCACATCAAGTGGGCCAAACTGGCAAAACCGTCTCGCCTTCTCTCTATATTGCGTGTGGAATATCAGGTGCAATTCAACATCGCGCTGGAATGCAGACCAGCAAAGTGATTGTGGCAATCAATAAGGATCCAGAGGCCCCGATATTTGAAGTTACCGATTTCGGCGTAGTTGGCGATCTTTTTGCGGTGCTCCCGCAAGCCACCAGCGCAATCGCTGCTCGAAAGGGTTAACGCTCTAGAATTACCCAATGGCCATTAATAGCGCGACTAATAGCGCGACTGCGTATTTAGATAATGCAGCCACCACCGCAATGGTCCCCGAAGCTGTGTTGGCCATGAGCCAGCAGTTGGGCATAGTCGGAAATGCTTCAAGTTTGCATGCCGCAGGGCGAAGTGCCAGAAAAGTTGTAGAGGAATCTCGCGAAGCAATCGCAGATGCCGTTGGAGCATCTCCAAGTGAGGTGATCTTTACCGCATCCGGAACAGAGGCAAATAATTTAGCGTTAAAAGGTTTTTACTGGCATCGATTTGCAGAAGGTAGAAATTCAATCGTCACATCTCCAATCGAGCATCATGCGATTCTTGATCCACTTGAGTGGCTCGTAGAACATGAAAACGCAAAGTGGCTTGAACTTGATGTTGATCAAGATGGACAAGTAAAAGTTCAGGATGCAAAAGAAATGATTGAAGCAGAAGCTAATTCAATTTCTTTGATATCAATCATGCATTCAAATAATGAAGTTGGCTCAATTCAACCAGTAGGTGAGATCGCGAAAATCGCTGCAGAGTTGAATCTTCCAATTCATACTGATGCAGTTCAAAGTTTTGGAAAGATTCCTTTAAGTTTTAAAGAATTAAATGTGACGGCCATGAGTTTGAGCGCACATAAAATCGGTGGACCATTGGGTATCGGAGCTTTAGTATTAAAAAAAGGCTTAGATCTAACTCCAGTCTTGCACGGCGGTGGACAAGAGCGAGATTTGCGTAGTGGAACTCTTGACACACCTGCAATCGCTGGGTTTGCAGCGGCTGCAACACTTGCAATTGCCGAACTTAACTCACGTGCTTCGAGAGTAAGCAAGTTGAGAGATCGATTAATTTCAGGAGTGCTTGCTAAAGTTGAAAATGTTTCAGTAAACGGAGCAAAAGATCATTTGCCGGGAATTGCACATTTTACTTTTGAGGGCGCTGAAGGTGATGCACTTCTTCTCTTGCTTGATGCTCAAGGAGTTCAATGTTCAACAGGTTCTGCATGTAGCGCCGGTGTTCCTCGACCAAGCCATGTATTGCTGGCGATGGGCATGAATGACAAGCGGGCTAAATCTTCACTTCGTTTTTCGATTGGTGCATCAACGACAGAGGCAGACATTGATTTAGTAATTTCAGTTATCGCACCAGTTGTTGAACGTGCCAGAGCGGCAGGTTTAGTATGAAAGTGATTGCGGCCATGAGTGGTGGCGTCGATTCGGCAGTTGCTGCAGCACGTGCTGTTGAAGCGGGGCATGAAGTAATCGGTGTTCATTTAGCGCTTTCTTCAAATCCACAAAAGTATCGATCGGGTGCGCGTGGATGTTGCACAGTTGAAGATTCGCATGATGCAAGACGTGTGGCAGACATAATCGGCATACCTTTTTATATTTGGGATATGGCAAGTGAATTTCACGAAGGCGTCGTTGATAATTTCATCTCAGAGTACTCAATTGGACGAACACCTAACCCATGTCTTCGCTGCAATGAAAAAATAAAATTTGCAGCTGTGTTAAATCGCGCTCGCGCGATGGGGTATGAAAAAGTTGTCACTGGTCATTATGCAAAAGTCGTAGATTCACCAACCGGACCGACATTAAATCGCGCTAATGATCCGGAAAAAGATCAATCATATGTTTTGGCAGTTCTTACTCAAGATCAAATTGCTGGCGCAATGTTTCCGCTGGGAGATACGCATAAAGTAGATGTTCGTGCTGAAGCAGAGGCGCGCGGTTTTGCGTTAGCTCAAAAACCAGATAGCCATGACATCTGCTTTGTTCCATCTGGAGATAACGCGGGATGGTTGCGAGAACGACTTGGTAGTGAATCCGGATCAATTTTGGATGAAGATGGAAAAAAATTAGGTTCGCATAAAGGCGCTTACACCTACACGATTGGACAACGAAAAGGATTAAACCTGACCGTGCCAGCAAATGATGGCTCACCAAGATATGTTTTGAAAATCGAACCGCTATCCAACACAGTGGTTGTTGGTTCACATGAAAAACTCGCAGTGAGTGAAATTTCAGGCAGTGAAATTAAATGGTGCGGACCAGTTCCAGGAAATGAATCACTTCGCGGATTTGCCCAAGTTAGAGCACATGGTCAAGCGCTACCTTGCTCCTACAAATTTGATGGTGAGAATTTAACTGCAACTCTTGATGAACCACTTTATGGTTTGGCCGCAGGACAAGCTCTGGTTATTTATGATGGTGATCGAGTTGTAGGTTCTGCCACAATTGACCGCACTGATCAGGCAATTGGTTCAATTAATGGCAGTTAATAGCAACAATAATTCAGCAAGACGTCGTATAGAGCAATTGCGAGAAGAGATTGCTGAACATCAATTTTTGTATTACGTAATGGATAGCCCGAAAATTAAAGATGCAGATTTTGACGTACTTTGGAATGAATTGTTAAAACTAGAAGAAGCTAATCCTGAATTAAGAAGTGAGAGTTCTCCAACTGTTGCTGTGGGTGGTGGATTCTCAACTCAATTTACTCAAGTAGATCACCTTAATCCAATGATGAGCCTAGACAACGTTTTTGATACCGAGGAGTTGGAATCATGGCTTGAGAAAACGGAGCGAGATTTTGGAAAAAATGAGATCAAGTGGCTTTGTGAATTAAAGATAGATGGTCTGGCAGTGAACTTACTTTACGAAGATGGAAAGTTGATTCGTGGATTAACTAGGGGAAATGGCACAACTGGCGAAGATGTAACACTCAACGTCAAGACAATCAAAGGCGTCCCACATCAATTAAGTGGAAAGAGTTTCCCAAAGATATTAGAAGTTAGGGGAGAGGTTTATTTTCCGTTAAAAGAGTTTGCTGAGTTAAATGCGAGCATCGAAGAATCAGGTAAAGCACCATTTGCTAATCCTCGTAATGCTGCCGCAGGTTCGCTACGCCAAAAAGATCCAAAAGTAAGTGCAGCCAGACCGTTGCGAATGTTGGTTCATGGTTTCGGAAAAGTAGACGGTGTGGAATTTGCTACTCAAAGTGATGCATATGCAGCATTCAAAGAGTGGGGTTTGCCAACTAGTGATCAAGTTAAAGTATTTAACAAAGTTAGTGAGATCAAAAAATATATTGATGGACATTTAGATCATCGCCATGACTTGCAACATGAGATTGATGGCGTTGTAATTAAAGTTGATCAAGTCGAGATACAAAATAAACTTGGATTTACTTCACGCGCTCCTAGATGGGCGATTGCATATAAGTATGCACCTGAAGAAGTTGTCACAAAATTGCTAGATATCCGAGTAAGTGTCGGACGAACTGGACGGATTACTCCTTTTGCATTTATGGAGCCAGTAAAGGTCGCTGGCTCAACAGTTTCACAGGCCACTTTGCACAACCAAGAAGAAGTTGTAAGAAAAGGAATTTTGATTGGTGATTACGTAGTCATTCGCAAAGCCGGGGATGTGATCCCAGAAGTACTTGGTCCAGTTCCTGCAAAACGTGATGGCTCGGAGCGCACATTTGTAATGCCAAATATTTGCCCAGATTGTGGAAGTAAATTAAAAGCAATCTCAGATGGAGATGTGGATATTAGATGTGTGAATAGTCGAAGTTGCCCTGCTCAACTTCGTGAGCGACTTTTCTATATTGGATCACGTTCTGCACTGGATATAGATGTGCTTGGTTACGAAGCTGCTAGTGCTTTACTTGCTGATGGAATCTTGAAAGATGAGAGTGGACTTTTTGCAATAACTCTTGCCGATCTTTCAACATCTGAATTTTTCACAAAAAAAGATGGAACCCTTGGTGCTATTGCTGAACGGTTTATCACCGCTCTCGCAGACGCTAAATCAAAACCTTTGTGGCGAGTAATTGTTGCCCTATCCATAAGACATGTGGGTCCTACAGCGGCACAATCATTAGCACGAGAGTTTGGTTCCTTAGAAGCAATCGAAGCAGCGTCAATAGAAAAATTGGCAGATATCGATGGAGTTGGTCCGACTATTGCTGCAGCGATCGTGGATTGGTTTAAAGAGGATTGGCATTGCGAGATTATAAAAATGTGGCGGGCTTCCGGAATTGGGCAACATCATCAAATCAGTGAACTTGCCCAAACCATTAGCGGTCTTTCTATCGTGGTTACTGGTTCGCTAACCGGATTTACCCGCGATGGAGTCAGTCAGGCAATAACCGATAGGGGTGGCAAAGCCACTAGCTCGGTTTCCGCAAAGACGGATTATGTAGTTGTGGGAGATGCCCCGGGTTCCAAATATGCCAAGGCCCAAGAATTAGGGGTGCCAGTCCTTGATGAAGCACAGTTTGTTAAATTGCTAGAGGGCGGAAAAGCTGCGCTTGGGGAATAGGATATGAGCATGATTTTACTTTCTGAGGGACGCGAACTACCTGCCCCACCTATTGCATTTGGCTTGATTGGTTTTGGAATTCTTTCGCTACTTCTTTATTTTGCGATGCGGATAGACAAGGATCACTAATTCCTAAAATTGCAATTTTCGGCGGAACTTTTGACCCGATTCACCGAGGCCATCTGCATGCAGCCGAAGTAATTTTAAATCAAGATCTAGTTTCTAGAATTTTCATGATCCCAGCCGGGAATCCTTGGCAAAAAGAAGGTCAGTTAGTTGCCACGTCAGCCGAACGGTTAGAGATGTGTCGACTAGTGACAGCTGGGAATCCAAAAATCGAAGTTCTAGATATCGAAATTAATAGAAGCGGACCAACTTATTCAATCGATACCGTAGTGGAACTTGAGAGAATTTATCCAGGATCCGAGTTTTCACTTGTGCTTGGAACTGATGCATTAAGAAATATTCAAAGTTGGCATCGTCTTGATGAGTTGATTGAAAAAGTTGAGTTTTTACAATTGTTAAGAAGTGGTGAGAGTGTTAATGAAGTAGAACTTCCAGCGGGGATTGAAGTAAACCTTGTTCAAGGGGCTATGTTAGATATCTCATCTACATTAATTCGTAAAAAAGTTGCGAAAAGTGAAGATGTTTCTGAATTAGTAGATGCAAAAATTTTAGATTTAGTGAAAGGGATTTATGGCGCTTAGTACTCAAACTATCAAAGCGGCAGCTGTTGCGGCCCGTGCTGCTGATGAAAAATCCGGTAGCGATATTGTTGCGATGGATTTATCAAATCAGTTGATCCTCTCAGATGTTTTCTTGCTTGTATCTGGTGCAAATGATCGACAGCTCAAAGCCATATCCGATGAAATTGAACGTCAACTCTCATTTGTAGGGGAAAAAGTAATTCACCGTGAAGGTGGCGGAGATTCTTCGCAATGGTTGCTCTTGGATTACGGTGATTTAATTGTGCACATACAAAGCAAAGAGATGCGTACTTACTACGCTCTTGACAGACTATGGGGAGATTGCCCAATCATCACCCTTCCAAAAGTTGAATTAAGAGCTGAATAGTAATTATGCGAAAAATAATTATTGTCAGGCATGGACAAACCGATTGGAATGTCGAAAATAGATTTCAAGGCCACACTGACATTCCATTAAATGATGTTGGACAAGCCCAAGTTGAAAAATCCGCTTTAATTCTGGCTTCATTACGTCCACATCGTTTAGTTACCAGTGATTTATTGCGTACTCGTCAAACTGCAGCAGCCATAGCGAAAAGATGTGGATTGCCAGTAACGATCGATCCTGATTTACGCGAAACATATGGCGCAGATTGGGAAGGAAAAACCGGTCTTGAAATTCGGAAAGATAATGATGCCGAATTCACTGCATGGCTTGGCGGGGAAGATATCCCAGCGGGTGGAAGTGGAGAACGGCGAAGTGAAGTTGCGACTCGCGCGATCTCTGCGATTTATCGTGGATTGAGTGAGATTGAAGCAGGCCAAAGTTTGGTCATTGTCACTCATGGCGGTGCTGCTCGAAGCGTGATTGGCACCTTGATGGGGTTACCAGTAAGTGAATGGGCAGCTCTAGGTGGCTTAGCAAATGCCTCATGGTCAATTTTGGATGAGAGCGGGAAGAGCAATGGAAGTTGGCGATTAATTGAGCACAACTCCGGAACGCTCCCTGACCCAATCCTTGATCAAGAAAGTGGCGACTCAATAGTTTGATTTTGGTCTAGTAAGTTCAATTGCGCTCTGGTAATTTTCCCCAATGATCGATATCGCAATTCGTGGTGGTTTGGTAATTGATGGCACAGGAGCACAGCGTTATCAAGCTGATGTTGGAATTTTAAATGACCAGATTGTTGAGATAGGTCGTGTATCCGAGGCTAATCGTGAGATTGATGCCACCGGATTAATTGTTTCACCAGGATTTGTTGACCCACATAGTCATTCAGATTTTACGATGCATGCAAACCCATTAGCCCAAAGCACTGTTCGTCAAGGCGTTACTACTGAAATTGTCGGCAACTGTGGATTTTCTAGCGCACCAATTACTCCAAGATCAGTTAAGCAAATCGCGGGCCGGTTAAAGGGATATGGCTTTGAAGGTGATCCTGCATGGCGCACTATGGATGAGTATTTTTCACATATCGAAGCAGATGGAGTTTCAGCGAATTTTGCATTTTTTATTGGGCATAACTCTTTGCGTCATGCTGCTGGACTCGATGGCGATGAAACTGTCACAGATGAACATCTAAAGATCATGTCTGATTTGGTCGCAGAGTCAATGGAAGCCGGAGCATTAGGTTTATCTACTGGACTTGAATTTTTGCCAGGAAAGTTTGCGAAAACTGAAGAGATTGAGCATTTGGCAAAAGTAGTTGGAAAGTATGGCGGGGTTTACACCAGCCATGTACGTAACCGTGATTCTGAAATTTTCTCTTCCATGTCTGAATTTTTACAGATAGCAAAAACTGGAAATGTAGTTGCGCAGCTTTCACATTTTAATGTGCGCTTTGATACCAATGCTCCTGAGAATGCATGGGAGCGTGCAGTCGGGATGCTTGTGGCTGAAAAAGATAAAGGCTTAGATGTAGCCGCAGACACCACTCCATTTAGATTTGGACTTGGTGGAATGTCTGCGATCTTGCCAGAATGGTTATTAAAAGATGGCTATGCAAATGTCGCTCTTGCGCTAAAGGAAAGCACTGTTAGAGATCGACTAAAAAGTGATTGCGATCGTTATTGGAGATATATTCACAAAGGACAATGGAGTCGAGTTCGCTTACAAGGCAGCCTGCACTACCCAGAGTTCACCGGAATGAGCTTCCCTGAGATTGCCAAAGAGATGAAACAGGATGAATGGGATTGCTACTTTGATATTTTGATGGCAGCCGGTCCAGACATGGATAAAGTTATTATGTTTGGTGAGAATATGACAGAAGCACATCTGGCCGAAATGATTTCACACCCTGATTTCTCATTAGGTGTAGATGGTTTTACCAGTGTGGACCATGGCGCGCTTGCTGATGCAACTCAGAGCCAATTCCCTTACTGCGGACATATAGAATTTTTAGCTCACCATGTGCGCGAAAAGAAAACTTTAACTCTTGAATCAGCAATTCATAAGATGTCTTCAAAGCCAGCTCAACGTTTTGCTTTGAAAACTCGCGGAGAAATTAAAGAGGGCTGGTTCGCCGATATGGTGATTTTTGATGCCGATAAAGTTCGCAGCGATTCAACTCTTGAAAATCCCTGCGTTTATCCAGTGGGAATTCAACAAGTAATCGTCAATGGAACGATTGTGGTTGATGAAAGTCAACACACTTTAAAGCGCCCAGGTCGGGTTTTACGCCGCAAATAGTCGGATTAGAGAGCGTGCAAATCTTCGGCTAGAGTTTCGCTTCTCAAGTGCTGGAAAATTCTTGGGGCTGTGGCGCAGCTGGTAGCGCACCTGCATGGCATGCAGGGGGTCAGGGGTTCAAGTCCCCTCAGCTCCACACTTAATTCCTAACTTAATTCCGAGCTGAAGCAATTCAGATAATGGTGGTGATTAACGATGGCCGCTCTTCCAGAGATCAGCGCTAAGTGGAGTAAGCCACGTGATTTAACTGGCGAAAATGTTTTGATTACAGGTGCAAGTGGTGGCTTGGGGTTGGCAGTTGCTAAACAAATTGCCGAACACGGCGGCAATTTAATTTTGGCAGTTCGAAATGTTCGTAAGGCATCAGCGTTGGCCAAACAACTTTCAATTGCTTCACGTGGAAGTATTGATGTCATTGAATTAGATCTAAGCGATTTAAAGTCGGTCCATTCTGCAGCCGAGCAAGTTAAAAATGAAATTGATATTTTGATTTTGAATGCTGGTGTAATGGCTACTCCACTTCGCCATACAGTTGATGGATTTGAATTACAAATGGGTACTAATCATTTAGGGCATTTTGCATTTACTGGACTTTTGCAAAACAAACTTAAAGATGGCGCTCGAGTTGTGAGTGTTGCCAGCCAAGCGCATCGCTTAGCTCAATTTCCCGCTGCGAAGATTATGGATATTTGTCGTGGTGTTGGTGAGTACCAACCTTGGCAAGCATATGCACGCTCTAAAGTTTCAAATTTACTATTTATAAATGAATTACAACGCCGAAATAGCAAGAGCAAGAAAGTTATTGCCGTATCAGCACACCCAGGATGGTCAGCCACAAATTTGCAAATGGTGGGACCGCAGATGAGAAATCAATTGATGATGGCGCGTGGTTCAGCGTTGTTTAATTCTGCATTTGCGCAAAGTGCAGACAAAGGCGCTCTGCCAATTTTGTGTGCTGCAACCTTGATTGACCTTCCAGGCGGAAGTTATTTAGGACCAAATGGCTTTTTAGAAATGCGTGGATATCCAAAATACACTCGCGCCAGCAGCACCGCTTATGACCAAGGATTGGCGCAATCTTTGTGGCAGATCAGCGAGGAATTAACCGGAGTTAACTGGAGTTAACTGGAGTTAAGTTGGAATTAAGGAGGCGGTACTCTTAGCCTCATGCAAGAGCCAGGTACGCCAGTGACATATGATGTTCATGGGGTTCAAGAGAAGTGGTTGCCGGTCTGGGATCAAATTGCCCCATTTCGCTCTGGCCGAGTCGATGATCCACGTCCTAAAAAATATGTCCTGGATATGTTCCCTTACCCATCGGGGGATCTGCATATGGGTCATGCCGAGGCGTATGCACTTGGCGATGTAATTGCCCGTTATTGGGTTCAACGCGGTTTTAACGTTATGCACCCAATTGGATGGGATGCTTTTGGTTTGCCGGCAGAAAATGCTGCGATAAAGCGAAATTCAGATCCAGGTGAATGGACTTATGAAAACATCGCTGTTCAAAAAGCATCTATGCGCAGATATGCCTGCTCTTTTGATTGGGATAGAACTTTCAATACTTGCGATCCAGAGTATTACAAATGGAATCAATGGATTTTTCTACAACTATTTAAAAAAGGATTGGCGTATCGAAAAGCATCTGCCGTTAACTGGTGCCCAGATTGCCAAACCGTATTAGCAAATGAACAAGTTGTTGCAGGTGCTTGCGAGCGATGCGACACAATTGTTACTAAGAAAAAATTAACCCAGTGGTATTTCAAGATAACTGATTACGCAGATCGTTTGTTAGACGATATGCAATCACTCGAAGGTCAATGGCCAGAAAAAGTCTTGCAAATGCAGCGAAACTGGATTGGAAAATCAATTGGCGCTGAGGTTACTTTTGAAATCGAAGGACGAGACAAGCCAGTCACGATTTACACAACAAGACCAGATACTTTGTACGGGGCTACTTTTTTTGTAGTTGCCGCAGATAGTGAGTTAGCCGCAGAGCTCGCGGCTTCCTCTCCAGTAAAAGCTGAGTTTGCAAAATACCTAGAAGAGGTAAAAGCCATAAGTGATATTGAAAGATTGTCACTTGAGCGTCCAAAAACTGGAATCTTCTTAGAGCGGTATGCGATTAACCCGGTTAATGGCGAGAAGTTACAGATTTGGGCGAGTGATTACGTTCTTTCAGATTATGGAACTGGCGCAATCATGGCGGTTCCGGCACATGATCAGCGAGATTTAGATTTTGCTAAAACAATGAACCTTCCAATCCGCACTGTGGTTGAAAGTGATTTAGAAGATCCAGCAGTTACCGGAATTGCAACACCAGGTGATGGAAAGTTAATCAACTCTGGTTCACTAGATGGCTTATCTAAAGCTGAGGCAATCACCAAGATAATTGCTGAGTTACAAAAACAAAAATTAGGTGAACCGGCTACAAATTATCGCTTGAGGGATTGGCTGATTTCTCGGCAACGCTATTGGGGTACTCCAATTCCGATTATTCATTGCGACAGTTGTGGCGAAGTTGCGGTGCCTGAAGATCAACTTCCAGTTAAGTTGCCATCATCTGCTGGACTTGATTTAAAACCTAAAGGCATCTCACCTCTTGCTGGGGCAACAGATTGGGTAAATGTTGGTTGCCCACAATGTGGAAAGCCAGCGCTGCGCGATACCGACACTATGGATACCTTTGTTGATTCGTCTTGGTATTTCTTGAGATATGTATCTCCAAAACTAGAAGATCGCGCTTTTGATCTAGAAGCAATAAAGACATGGCTGCCGGTTGATCAATATGTTGGGGGAGTAACCCACGCTATTTTGCATTTGCTCTACTCGCGCTTTTTCACCAAAGTTTTACACGACCTTGGTTATCTAGATTTCACAGAACCATTTACACGATTGCTAAATCAAGGCATGGTTGTTATGGATGGCTCAGCAATGAGTAAGAGTCGCGGTAATTTGGTTCGCTTATCTGATGAATTAAATGTCCACGGTGTAGATGCGATTCGCTTAACGATGGTTTTTGCCGGACCACCTGAAGATGATGTTGATTGGGCTGATGTTTCACCGGCCGGTTCAGTTAAATTCTTAGCAAGAGCTTGGCGTTTATCTGGAGATGTGACATCTGCTGTTGGAACCGACCCAAGCACAGGTGATCTCGAACTTCGTCGTGCAACACACAAAGCATTACATGATGCAGGTTTCGCAGTTGAATCATTCAGATTTAACGTCGCGGTAGCTCGAATCATGGAATTAGTAAATGCAGCGCGTAAAGCGATTGATTCTGGCCCA
>JBILFD010000105.1:0-4088 GCA_044351765.1 Candidatus Nanopelagicaceae bacterium
CGGCAGCGACATTTTTCTCTGTTTCGATTTCGACATTTGCCGGATACGGAATCTCTAGATTCAAATTTAGAGGTCGCGGTTTTTACATGTCTTTCTTGTTGGCAACCCAACTATTCCCATCAATCATGCTCTTGATTCCTTACTACAAGATTTTCAAGTCAATTAATTTGATTGATAGCCTTTATGGTTTGATAGTTGCGTACGTATCCTTCACCATTCCTTTCTGTACCTGGATGATGCGCGGATATTTCAATGGAATCTCCAGAGACCTCGATCAAGCAGCCTCTATTGACGGGGCTAACCGGTTCCGAGTCTTTAGATCGGTCATCTTGCCTTTGGCGTGGCCAGGAATCGCTGCTACTGCAATTTATGCCTTTATCGCTGGTTGGAATGAGTACCTCTTCGCATTGGTATTTATTAATACAACTGAGAAGAAGACCGTTTCTCTGGGAATCGGCCAACTGATTGGTGAGTACCGAGTTTTGTGGAATGAACTGATGGCAGCGGCCTTCTTCGCTCTGGTCCCAATGGTCATCATCTTCATCTTCTTCAATCGCTACCTGGTTGATGGGTTAGCTGCTGGAGCGGTCAAAGAGTAGGGAAACCCCCTATTTTCCTTCCAAAATCTCCCCATAAGGGGTGATAATTAAGCATGCGAACCAGACCTTTCCTTTCCAAAGTACAGACCCTCTTTCTTTCCATTGCTCTAGTTGCAAGTGGCGTCGGGGTCTTTGGAATAACCCAAGCAAATGCGGTTGATGATGCTGAGCTTTATCGCGTAATGAGTTTTCGCGATGACAAGGATCCAATCTCCGGAAATTACCTTTCAAAAGCGGGAGCAACTTCAGGTGGAGCCACTTCTTACTCTGGATGTGGCGCCGAAAATGACGACCTTTGGGATGATGCAAATTGTGCTGTAGCAACTTCGGTTTTGCAGGTACGAAATTATTTACCTACTTGCGAAAAAGAAAAAGTTTTAAACTGCGTTGAAACTGTTTCATGGCGAAAAGAAGATGGAACTTTAGTTAAAGGTATTCAAAACGGTACTCGTGGCAGTATTAATCCTGATTTTTTCTTTTCACGAAAAGAAGCTTTGGGTGTTTCAGAAGCGACTGCCCCACAGATTTATACTTTTTCCGGTTTAACACATTCAAAAGGAAATGATTTTGCAGTAACTGGTCATATCACTCAAGATATTAATAAAGGCGTAACCGCCCCTGCCAAAATTTTATTTAGTATCGCACCGGTTTACTCTGAAATAGTTTCGGTTGATGATGAAGATGCGCGTACAGAATGTTTTAACGTAAATGAAAAAGATGCAAAATGCTGGAAATTAGCAACCACGTCTGATGGAGTCGTATTCAAGGCAGATTTTAAGTTATTAGATAAGCCACAAGGTTGGATTTCTGGACGTTTAACTTCACCTAAAGTTGAAATTGCGACAGCAGCAGATACAGCCAAGCGTTATGCGGTCAATATCGAAGGCGCAAATATTGGAATTCCGACAATTAGCAAGCGGTATGAATTTAGCAATGCAGATCAAAAGGCTAAATGGGAAAAAATCAGCACCGCATTAAATCAAGCACCTTGGTCAGATCGTCGCCCGGTAGTGATTCCATGGGGACCAGGTTTTTTCTCTGAATTCAATAAATTAGTAGCGGTAGATAAAGATTATGACGTAGCAGATAAATTGGCTGCGGTTTGGCGGGTAGTTCTTGACCCAAACAACGTACCTAAGGGTTACGGAACTTCTTGTTCTACTGGTGATTTCCAGGGATTTGTAAGTTCAAATTCAATGACTTACGGCACCGCACTTCCAAATTATGATGGTGAATCTATGAGTTATGACGTTGCATCACCTCACTACAAGCCTGGCGGCAAAGATTATGTAGCAGATGCATTTAGTGGACGGTATGACCTCTTACTCACAGAGGCTTACGCACGTTGTGTTTGGGGAATTAAAGATGCTCTGCCAAAAATTGAGGTAAATGTTTTCAAAACAGATGGAACAGTTGATAGCTCAGCCAAAGTTGTCGGTGGCCTAGATTCATCCGGATTTTTTAAATTTAGCGCAACCGGATTTACATTCAGTGCTCCAAAAATTAAAATCAAACTAACAGCTCCTCCAACAAGTGGTGGAACACCGGCGGTAACTCAGGAAGCTGCTGCGCCAGCTGCTAAGGCACCGGCTGCAAAGGCACCGGCCAAAGTAACGATCAAATCTATCTCTTGTGCAAAAGGTAAAATCGTGAAGAAAGTTTCGGGAAGTAATCCAAAATGCCCGGCAGGATTTAAGAAGAAGTAATTAAGTGGCGAAATTAACGGTTTGGAAAGCTAGAGATGAAACCTTGCCGACGATTTTGCCACCAGCTGCAACCTTAACTGCGTTGCCTTTTGGATCAATTAGTTTTTTACTTTTTGCATCATAGAAAATTGGTTGACCAGAGTCAGTGACAATTGGATTTCCACTCTTATCAAATAGTTGTGCGTTTAATGCCATTACCGCGACTGAACCATCCGGGGCCTTAACTGTGCTTTTCAAAATTGAACCAATCTTCATAACATCAGCAGACTCAGATTTACCAATTGCGATTGCTTTTCCATCAATTCCGAGAATTACCCGACCAGAAGAGTCTGTAATTTGACCATTTGAATTGACACGAACGGCTTTACCATTCTTATCAAGTAAAGGAAGGCCATTGCTCATTAGTGGCGTTGCATTTGCGTTCATCACAATTGCTTTTCCATCCGGACCCAGAACCGCATTGCCACCCTCATCAATTAAAGTTCCACCAAAACCAAATTGCACATCTTGCTTATTAGCAGTGCGAACTTGCTGTTTTTTTGAATTCGTAAGTGGCATTCCAACTGCACCGGTATAAATCTCTTGGCCACCAATTGTTAGCAACTTGTCGTCTTTTGTGAGCAAAGGTTGTCCCATAAATGGTTTCTTATCTGCACCCAAGGCTGCATTGCCACTTGAATCAGCCATTGGTCGAGCCAAGATCGCTTGTCCGGTGAATTGGTTGATCATAGTTTTGCCAGCGGCGTTCACTAGCGGTGGGGCATACAGAACTTCACCATTTGGGGCTAATAGTGGTTTCCCATCATCACCAAGCAGCGGCACCATCATGATTGGCTTGCCTGAAGAATCAAGCATTGCTTCATTGCCACCGACAGTCATAAGCCGAGTCATTAAAACTTTTCCATTATGAACAACTGCTTGTCCTGCGGCATTTAGAGTTGGAGTCGCCATAATTGGACTGCCATTTCTATCTGTGTAAACAAAATTACCCTGTTTAACAATAGGAGCAGTTTGTAGTGGTTTGCCGTCTGGTCCAAGAATCTCTTTATTATCTGCGCCAAGAACATTCATAACAATTACAGGAGCGGCTGAACTTTTCGTAGTTTTCTTGGGTGCGGACTTTCCACCTGCAGTCGATGGAGGTGGTGGGGGTGGTGCGGCAGCTTGAAAAACTTGACCATTACTTGCTTTTGCCAACTCACCAACTTTCACACCAGCAGCATCAAATGCGTTGTTTCCTTGAATCTTCAATGCAGTTGTTGACACTGGATTAAATGTTGCAATCTGAGCCATCTGAGTCGCACCATCAAATGTAGTTGGAGCCCCGACTAAACAACTTGCAGGTAATGGAGTAACCGCACATTCAGATCTATAAGTTCCTTGAGCAGTACCAGTTGAGGTTGGATAGATGCAATATGTTCCACTGGGAGAAATAACTTGATTAGAAGGACAAGTAATTGCAACTGTAGATTTACCACCAACACTTTGTTCACATTCAATTGCGGTTACGCGGAAAGTTCCATCTGAACATTTGATGGTTGCAGATTGGGAAATAACGCCACTGTTATTCATTCCACCAAAACCACTATTTCCAACTGTTGGCTTTGGACCGCCATTTTTCTCGCAGGAAACTTGCCCTGTTCCATCATTACATTGGATTATTTGACCTTGAGTACCAAACCCTGAATTAGTGCCACCGGGAAGAGTTGCAGTTCCGCCAATTACTTGTCCGCATTCGATTGCTGTTACTCGGAAAGTTCCATCAGCACATTTAATTGTTGGA
>JBILFD010000106.1:0-4080 GCA_044351765.1 Candidatus Nanopelagicaceae bacterium
TTTTCCTCTAGATCTGGGTCAAGGATGACCATCAGTTCATAATGACGCATTTATAACCAACTCCTTTGGACTAAGCGGTCACAGAATTTCTGTAACAGGAGGTTTAGCGCGTCTCGCCTTCTTCATCACTTCCGAAGGTGAGATGGGTAAGGTTACAGGTTCCCACCCTCCCTCCGAAATCCCATCCCCAGCCCTAGGCTCGCCCTGTGGAGATCCTTCAAATTACCCCCGAACAGGCGCAAGCCTTTCTGGAATCAGAGGTCGCCGCCCAAGAGATTGACCCTTCTTTTCTGCAAACTCCAGCGTGGGCCCAGGTTAAAGGCGGCTGGCAATCCAAAGTAATTGGTTTTTTTGAAGCAAAAGAATTAGTCGGGACTGCGCTGGTGCTTGCGCGAAAAATGCCAAAGTTAAATCGCTACTTTCTCTACATCCCTGAAGGTCCGGCGCTTCCTGCCAAATATTTAGCAGCTGCGGTACCGCTATTGCGCAAATACGCAATCTCCCAAAATGGTTTTGCACTTCGCGTCGGACCAATGGTGGTAAAAAATCGTTGGAATAGCGAAACCATTAAAGAAGCGTTGGCTGATGAAAGCAAAAAATCTTTACAACAAGTTACGCCTAGTTGGATAAATCCTGATGCAATCGCAATTGAAAACATCTTAAGAGTAAATGGTTTCAAGCCAAGCATCGATGATGTCAATGGATTTGCAGCGGGTCAACCAAAATATGTTTACCAGTTAGCTCTCACTGGGAAAACTGAAGCAGATGTATTAGAAGGTTTTAATCAACTTTGGCGCCGAAATATTAAAAAAGGTGAGAAAGAAAACGTTCAAGTAATCAGAGGCTCTCGCGAAGATTTGGCAAAGTTTCATGAAGTTTATTTAGAAACCGCTACTCGCGATCATTTCACTCCGCGCCCACTTTCATACTTTGAAAAAATGTGGGATGCCATGCGCAAAGAAAATCAAAACAACTTCACACTCTTTTTAGCAAAATGGAATGAAAGTATTATTGCTGCAACTATTTTAGTTACTCTAAACAAACATAGTTGGTATCTCTATGGTGCTTCTTCGACTCACGGTCGTGAAGCTCGTGGCAGCAATGTTTTGCAGTGGGCGATGATGCAGCAATCACTACAAAGTAATTGCGATACTTATGATTTACGCGGAATCACTTCCACAGTAGATCAAAATGATGCTCATGCGGGATTGATTCAATTTAAAGTGGGCGTAGGCGGATCTGCGACTGAATTAATCGGGGAGTGGGATCTTCCGCTCAATAAATTGCTCTACAAAGCCTTCCGGGCTTACCTCAACCGAAAATAACTGAGAGAATTAATCCATGTCCTTAATCCTGCATGTTGACGGCGCTAAGTGGCGCAATCACCTAGCGACTGTTTTGGCCGAAAGCGATGCACAAGTGGTCCCGGTGATTAAAGGAAACGGTTATGGATTCGGGAAAAAAGTATTAGCTCAAGAAGCAAAGGATTTAAATCTCCCTGTTGTGGCGGTAGCTACGGTCGCTGAAGCAAAAGAAATAGAAAGTGTTTTTCCTGGAGAGATTCTTTTGCTTTCTCCTAGCGCATCTAGCGATAGTGAAAAAGTCATTCACACAATTTCACCGCACTCTTCAGTTTTCTCAACAAAGATGCCCAAAAAGTTTG
Organism: Candidatus Nanopelagicaceae bacterium; assembly: GCA_044351765.1. Classification (GTDB taxonomy): domain Bacteria; phylum Actinomycetota; class Actinomycetes; order Nanopelagicales; family Nanopelagicaceae; genus UBA3012. The sequence goes on from JBILFD010000106.1 coordinate 1,664, forward strand.
TGCTTGAACTCTTATCACCGATTCATCGTCATGGTTTTTCGGTATCTGATTTAGGAAATGCGCTTGAGAAATACAGCAAAGCCGGGAAGTGTGAAGGAATCGCAATCCACTTGCCAATTGATCAGAAAAGTTCTGCTGCTGATTGGATAGATAAAAGTTTGCAATCGATAACTGAACGGGGAATAGCTACGGCCGAATTTAAAGATACTGTTTGGGTTTCACATATCTCTGAAAAAGATTTGATTAAGTTAAAGCAGAAGTGGCCGCAGATTGTGTGGAAAATTCGTATCGGAACAAAATTGTGGCTCGGAGATCGCTCAGCATTAAAAGCTAAAGCTCAAGTATTAGATCTGCATGCAATCGACAAACCAACTTCGGTGGGTTATCGCCAATATAAAGTTGGTCGTGGATGGTTGGTTATCGCAAGTGGTGGAACTTCTCACGGCGTTGGTTTAGAAATCGCAACGCCTAAGAGAGATTTTCTCTCACAGGCTAAAGCCTTGATTAAATCTGTATTAAATTTATTTGGCTGGAACCCAAGCCCTTTTAGTTGGAATGGTAAAAAACTTGAATTTGCCGAAGCCCCACATATGCATCTTTCGTTGTTAACTTTTAAAGGTAAAAACGCACCGAAAGTTGGTAGCGAGTTAGATGTAGATGTGCGCTTTACTACGACAACATTTGATCAAGTGGTTTTTGATTAACTTTTAGGTGTAGCAATAGGAAGCGGCACTGATGGTGCTGCCGGAGGCGCTGGAATTTCTTGGCCTGAAATTGGCGCTGGTGTTGGATCTTCTCCGCCGATATAAGCCGGTTCTGGGAAATCTAAAATTGGTTCACCCTTGAGGGCACCTTTCATATAAGCGGTCCAAATCCGAGCCGGGAATGATCCTCCGGTGACTGTTTTTAAGCCGCCAGTTCCGCGCAAACTTTCAGTTGCATCATCACGATAGATGCCAACTGCAGTTGCTAGTTGTGGGGTGTATCCGCTGTACCAGGCAGAAGCATTTTCTTGGCTAGTTCCAGTTTTACCTGCAGAAGGTCTTCCAAGTTTTTTAGCAGCAAAACCAGAACCCGTACGAACGACTTCTTGCAGCGCGTGCGATACATCAGCCATAACATCTTTTGCAAAAACTTCTTGTCCGGTAGGTGTTGCTTGATACAACAATCCTTTATTTCTTCCAGTTACATCTTGAACCAAATAAGGTTTTGCGTAAACACCTTGTGATGCAAATGTTGCAAATGCAGCCGCAACATCGATGACTCTTGGGCTGGCAACACCAAGTACAACCGAAGGTGTAGCCACCATCTCGACTGATTGTGGAATTCCAGCTCTTCTTGCAGCATCAATAACATTTTCTGGTCCAGCGTAAATTCCAAGTGGAACATAAACAGTGTTAACCGAACTTGCAGTAGCTTTCAATAAAGATATATCTCCAAAGGATTTCAAGCCAAAATTACCTACTTCGTAAGGTTTTCCAGCATCGTCAAATGTTTGAGGTGAATTTCCATTCCAGATGCTGCTTAATGAAATTCCTTTTTCCAATCCAGCAATTAATGCAAATGGTTTAAAAGTAGATCCGGCTTGAGCTATACCTTGAGTTGCATTATTTAGTTGCCGCTTTAAATAATCAGGTCCTCCATACATTGCAACTATCGCACCAGTCCCAGGTCGTACAGATGCCAATCCAATATGCAGATTTGCTGGCCCTGATTTAGGTCCTTGTGTATCGACCGCATTAACTGCAGCAATCTGGGCTTGTCTATTGAGAGTTGTCTTAACAACCAAGCCGCCAATCATTAATTTCTCATCCGGAAATCCAAGTTTGTTTAACTCAGCTTGAATTGCGGCAATTAAATAACCTTTAGGCCCGGCCAGAATTCCAGAAGATAATCTGGATTTGATCGGAGGAAGCTTTTTCATCTTTAAATATTTTTCATCTGCCCAGCCTGCTGCAACCATCGCATTTATCGTGTAATTATATCTTGCAGTTAATCTCTCAACATTTCCATCTCGCAAACCTGGATCGTAATAACCCGGCGAGCGCAATACAGAAGCAAGAACAGCGGCTTGTCTAATAGATAACTGATCTACATCTAATCCAAAATATTGTTGTGCAGCAGTTTGAACGCCATAAGCGCCACGACCAAAATAAATCGTGTTTAAGTACGATTCTAAAATTTCATCTTTGCTCAATTGATTTTCTAACTTTATGGCGATAATCAACTCTTTTAATTTGCGCTTGAGTGTTTGCTCGCGCGATAGAAAAGCAGTTTTTGCATATTGTTGCGTGATCGTCGATCCACCCTGAACGGCGCCACCTCGAGCCATTAAATAAAATGCCCTCAAAATTCCAGTTGGACTGATTGCATGGTTCGTATAAAACTTTCGATCTTCGGCAGCTAGTACGGCATGA
>JBILFD010000107.1:0-4067 GCA_044351765.1 Candidatus Nanopelagicaceae bacterium
TGCTACAGAGGCAACTGTTTTGGATGTGCGATCACATGATCAAATGGGATTGCTATATCTGCTTGGTAAAGCGGTCACCGAAGCCGGGGTAGATGTCCGGGCAGCGATAGTTTCTACTCTAGGAGCGGAAGCCTGCGATTCACTTTATATAACCGAAGTTGATGGTCGGCCTTTGGACCCGAAGCGGGCTTTAGAGGTTGCGCAAAGTATTGAGCAGCAGTTGCGCGCTAATAAAATCTAAATTGATCTAATAGGATCCAGCCATGTTTGATTCGCTCAGCAACCGACTTACCAAGACTTTTACCGGACTTCGTAATCGTGGCCGAATTAACCCAGTGGATATTGAAGAAACCTGCGAAGAGATTCGTGTTGCACTTCTTGAAGCTGATGTGGCTGGCTCGGTTGTCTCTTTACTAGTAGAAAAAGTGCGCACGCGATCACTTGAGCAAATATCACTGGATAAAAAAGGTATAAACCCAGGGCAACAGATAATTTCAATTGTTCACGAGGAATTAGTTTCGATTCTTGGTGGAAGTGCGCGCAGATTACGTTATGCGAAAGTTGCCCCAACAGTAATCATGCTTGCCGGATTGCAAGGTTCAGGAAAAACTACTTTGGCCGGAAAGTTAGCCGCATATTTAAAGAGCGAAGGTAATACTCCAGTACTTGTAGCTTGCGATTTACAAAGACCTAATGCTGTAGATCAATTGCAGATTGTTGGAAACTCCGTTGGGGTTCCAGTCTTTGCTCCAGAACCTGGAAACGGTGTTGGAGATCCAGTAAAAGTTGCAAAAGCTGGAATTGAATTTGCGAAACAAAAAGTACATAACTTTGTAATTGTTGATACCGCTGGACGACTTGGCGTTGATAAAGAGTTGATGGAACAAGCAAAAAATATTAGAGATGCGATATCACCTAACGAAGTACTTTTTGTTGTAGATGCAATGATCGGTCAAGATGCAGTAAATACCGCACAAGCATTTCTTGATGGCGTAGGTTTCGATGGAATTGTGCTCACCAAGATGGACGGAGATGCCAGAGGTGGTGCAGCACTTTCAATAGCATCAGTAACAGGTAGACCGGTGATGTTTTTATCTACTGGTGAAAAAAGTAGTGAGTTTGAGCCATTCCATCCAGATCGAATGGCAAATCGCATTTTGGGCATGGGAGATGTGGCAACTCTTGCTGAACAAGCAAAGAAAGCACTTGATGGACTTGATGGAGATAGCGCGCAAAAACTTGAGGCTAAGTTTGTAGCTGGTGAGAAATTTACTTTTGATGATTTTCTTGAGCAATTACAAGCCATGAAAAAAATGGGTTCGATGTCTAAGATTTTAGGAATGTTGCCGGGGGCGCAAAGCGCTGCCATGAAAAAACAAATTGCTGCAATAGATGAAAATGAATTAACTCGTGCAGAAGCAATAATTCATTCGATGACGCCATCTGAAAGACAAGAACCCAAAATCATTAATGGATCAAGACGGGCTCGCATTGCCCGAGGCAGCGGTACGGAAGTTTTTCAAGTCAACAATGTCTTAGATCGATTTACCGCCGCCCAAAAAGCGATGAAGCAGATGCGCAATCAGCCAGGGTTAGGAGGAGCAGCAAATCTGCCGGGTATGCCGCCCATGGCGGGAATGGCCGGAATGCCTGCTCAAAAGGTTGCCCCACCACCCAAGCGCTCCAAATCAGGCAATCCCGCTAAAAGAGCCCTTGAAGGCAGATAAATCTGCTCTAAATCTCCTCTAAATCTCCTCTATATCTCCTCTATCTCCCCTTCGCAGGCTCAAAAATCAGGTGAGCTTAGGCCCGTTTTCGCATCTGGCCGTTGAGATGGCAAGATATGCCCCAAGTCAGGTGGGTTCGTTTCACCTGCTGGTACCGCTCGAACCAGATAACAATCTAGTTCCCAAAATTCAGGAGTGTTAGTGGCTGCAAAGATTCGTTTGGCGCGTATGGGAAAGATCCGTACCCCTCACTACCGTATTGTCGTTGCCGATTCACGTGCTGCACGTAACTCTCGTGCAATCGAAGAAATTGGTCGCTACTCACCAGGACAAGAACCATCTGTTATTAAAGTTGATTCATCACGCGCTTTGTATTGGTTAAGTGTTGGCGCAAAACCAACTGCAGCAGTAGAAGCGTTGTTGAAAATTACTGGTGACTGGCAAAAACATTACGACCTTCCTGGAAAAGAAGGAACTCTTCGCGTCGCTGCTCCAAAAGAGAGCAAGTTGATTCGTTTCGAAGCTGCTGTAAAAGAAGCTATGAATGAGCCAAAAGATGGCGCAACAACATTAAAGAAAAAAGCTGCAGAGCGTCTTGCTGCGAAGAAAGAGCCAGTAGTTCAAGCAGAAGCAGTAGAAGCACCAGCTGCACATGTTGAAGAAGTAGCTGCACCTGTTGAGGAAGCAGCTCCAGTAGCCGTTGAAGAAGTTGCAGCACCTGCTGCCGAAACTCCAGCCGAATAATCATGATCGATGAGGCATTAGAACATCTCATCAAAGGGATTGTTGATAATCCTGCTGAAGTAGCTGTAGCTGAAAAAAATGGTCGACGTGGATTAACTTATGAAGTGCGCGTACACCCAGAAGATATTGGCAAAGTAATCGGTCGTAATGGCCGCACTGCAAAAGCTCTTCGCACCGTTGCAAGTGCACTTGCTCGTCGCCCAATCCGGGTAGATCTGCTCGAAGCAGACGAATAAAAATGCTCCTGATCGTGGGCCGCATCGGTCGCGTTCACGGAGTGCGTGGCGAAGTTACCGTCGAAGTACGCACAGATTCACCTGAAGAGCGTTTCCAAGTTGGTACTCAGATTGCTACAGATCCTGCCAAATTTGGTCCTTTAACAATTACTGGACAACGTTGGCACAATGGAATTTTGCTCCTAACTTTTGAAGGCGTATCTGATCGCGGTGCTGCAGAAAAGATTAAAAATGTTTTGCTCATGGCCGAGGTTGATATCGCCGAAAGTGACGCTGATGAATTTCACGTACAGCTTTTAATTGGCTCTACTATCGAATTGATTGATGGAACTGTTCTTGGAACTATTGACGATGTACTTACTACTAAAGGTCAGAACCTGCTTTCATTCATGCGCGGTGGGAAACAAGTATTAATTCCTTTTGTTAAAGCAATCGTTCCAACTGTAGATATTGCATCGCGCAAAGTTGTCATTACGCCACCTGAGGGGTTAATCGATGAAGATTGATTTAATCTCAATTTTTCCTGAGTACTTTGCTCCGTTGAAACTTTCATTAATTGGCAAGGCAGAACAAGATGGTTTGTTGAGTATTCAAATTCACGATCTCCGAGATTTCACATCGGACATACATCGCACAGTTGATGACACTCCATACGGCGGTGGAGCTGGAATGGTGATGAAAGCTCAACCATGGGGAGACGCAACCGATCCAATTATTGAAAATGATCCGAAAGTAATTGTTATCGTCCCAACACCGTCAGGTCAGGTGCTTTCGCAAGAGATGGCGGCAGAGTTATCAAAAGCCGATCATTTACTTTTTCTATGCGGAAGATATGAAGGAATTGATGCTCGTGTAATGACTGACTTAAGTAATCGCGTTGATCTACGCGAAATTTCAATTGGAGATTATGTTTTAGCTGGCGGCGAAGTCGCTGCCTTGGTAATGATTGAAGCGATCACTCGATTAATTCCAGGTGTACTCGGAAATGCTGCATCTTTGATCGAAGAGTCGCATTCGTTGATGCAAGATGGGGAGGCACTAGTTGAGTATCCAAATTTCACGAAGCCACCGGTCTGGCGCGGTCTGCAAGTGCCTGAAGTGCTCACCTCGGGAAATCACGGTGAGATTGCCAAATGGCGAGCCGCCCAAGCCCTAGCGCGCACCCAGAAGGTCAAGCAGATTAAGCCTACGAAGGGTGACCAATAGCTCCTAAGTAGGGCTGGTTTTGGGGATTACCCCTTGTTGAGGCAGAATACGCAGATAGTTGCAGTACCACTCGATCGAGGCGCCCCGCCGCAGGGGGTAGCGAATCTCGATTTTGGTCGGGTTAGTTCAAGTAAGGCGCTCGTCCTGCGGCGAT
>JBILFD010000108.1:0-4056 GCA_044351765.1 Candidatus Nanopelagicaceae bacterium
AGCCGCAACAGCAGGAGCGTCAGTTAATGGAGCCAGAACTGATCCGGAATAACCCTGTTTGATTAATTCAGCAAGTACTACGTTGCTATCACCACATGCACCAGAACTTGTGGCATCAGCAGCATCAACCAAAATTGTGGTTCCACTTTTTGCAGCACAAGCTTGCGCTACTGCGTCAGGAACTGAAGTTAGGAAAGCCTGCATTTTTTCGCGATCACGCCAAAACTCAGCAGCAATTTTGGTTGCAGTATCTACTGCTAATTTCTCATCATCATTTGTAGAGATAATTACATTAGAGGAGACATCTGGAACATCAGTAAATGGATTGCCAATGAAGATTCCAGCAGATAAACCAGTAGCAGAGTTTTCGACAGCAACAGCCTCGGCCACACGTTTACCAAAAATTCCAGTTTTAGTCTTTAACTCATCACCGCGAACTAATGCAGGGATGCGTGCACGAACTGTTACTGGCTTAGCTTTGCCATCCATGATCTTTAACAAAAGTTTGGCCGAACGCTCACCAGTTTCATACAAATCTATATGTGGGTAAGTGTGATAAACGGTAACAGAATCGCAATTTTTCAATACTGGATCAGTAATTACTCCATGAAGATCAAAAGAGGCAACAATTGGGATCTGCTCGCCAACAATCTTTCGAGTTTCAACTAACAAATATCCTTCAGGGTCTAATTGATCATCAGCACCCATGGAACCGTGCAAGCAAAAATAAATGCCATCTAATTTTGCGGCCGCGTGCGCACTTCGAATCGCATCTAAAAAGCTTTCCGAGATATGTTTCCATGCCGCAGCCGATGTAGTTCCACCAGATGTAATTGAGCGCGCGCCAAAACCGGGAACTAACTCAATATCTGAGCGTGAATCAAAGTGGTGAAGGGCTCCAGCGATCTCAGTCCGAAGCGAGCGGTGTTCGGCAAATAGTTGGGCTGGGGTAGCCAAGCGAAAGCTCTCCAACTGGCTCGGAACTGGGTTAAAGGAGGCGATCTCTTGGGAACATTCGGCGATCAGGATTCTTTTCATGCGGGCGAGTCTAGGAGCGACAGCTAGGTTACGGTAGCGTAACCTTCTCATCCGTAACCGCTTTATGATCGCCTTTTGATCTCGATTGGAGCCTGCTGTGGCCAGTTATGACCCAAAGATTCAATCTCGCTTGATCCGCGACCTTGAGCCAGTAGTTGCCAAAGAGCTCGACCGCCACTTAGCGATTCAAAAGAATTGGTACCCACATGAGTATGTTCCATGGAGTGAGGGACGCACCTTTGCTGGGCCTTTAAATGGCGATGCGTGGGAAGCAAAAGATTCACGGTTAACTGATGTCGCTCAAAACTCACTAGTTTTGAATTTACTTACTGAAGATAACCTGCCGAGTTATCACACCGAGATCACTCTCTCTATGGGTCAAGATGGCGCGTGGGGAAATTGGATTCACCGCTGGACTGCTGAAGAAGCCAGACATGGAATTGTTTTACGGGATTATTTAATGGCTACTCGCGGGGTTGATCCAATTGAATTGGAAGATCTGCGAATGGCACATATGAGCGTTGGTTATCAAACCCCATATGAAGATGACATGTTGCACACCGTTGCTTATGTAACTTTTCAAGAGTTAGCGACGCGAATCTCGCATCGAAACACCGGACGGATTTCTGATGATCCAATTTGCGAATCGATGTTGTCTCGCGTAGCACTTGATGAGAATTTGCATATGCTTTTTTATCGCAATTTAATCGGCGCAGCTATTGAGATGGAACCCGATGCAGTCGTTGAAGCAATCGCTGATGTAGTGGTTAATTTTGCAATGCCTGGTTATGGCATCCCTGGATTCGGACGTAAATCGGTCCAGATTGCGCTCGCCGGTATTTATGACCTTAATCTGCACTTAGAAGAGGTAGTCCAGCCAGTATTACGGGCCTGGGGAGTGATGGACCTGACCGGGTTATCAGCCGCAGGTGAAGCCAATCGCGACAAGCTGGCCGACTTTTTGGCGCAGACCAAGATTGATGCAGAGCGGTTTATGGACAAGCGAGAAGTTCATTTTGAGCGTCAAGCGGCCCGTGGATTGCAAATTACCCGGCTTTCTTAAGGCTAGTTAGTTCTGCTCAGCTCTGGACACGCATCAGCGGATGCAACCCTTTTTGCAGTTGAGAGGCATAATTCGGCTCGCACGGTTGTTGTAGCAGATATCAGTAGCAACAACTAAAAACTAAGCAAGAAGAGAGGGAGGGCGAAATGGCAACAGATTACGACACGCCCCGAAAAGTCGATGAAGAGTTACATGAGGAATCACTTGAAGAGTTAAAGGCCCGCCAGGTTGATAAGAAATCTGGACAGGTTGATATTGATGAAGCAGAGGCGGCTGAAAATCTAGAACTTCCCGGTGCCGATCTTTCCGGTGAAGAGCTAACAGTTCGAGTTTTGCCAAGGCAAACCGATGAATTTACTTGTTCTAAGTGTTTCTTGGTTCATCATCGCTCGCAATTAGCAAAAGGCGATGGCCCAACTTCAGTATGTCGTGAGTGCGCTTAAAGTTTATTAATTGCGCTGACAAGTTTTTCGGTGTTCTTACTAGAAATTAACCAGTAAGGCACCGGATCATTTGCATCATTAACTTCAACTTTGACTCCACCTTTTACCCAAAATCTAACTTCAGTAAATGCAATTGCATTTGCATCGCGCCCACGAAGACGTTTCATCTCTGCAGAATTTAGTGCGGTAACTTCGCCAATAAATTTCTTTTCGATTTTTGCACCGGCAACAAATAATTTGCCATCTTTTACTTCAATAATTAATCGGCTGCGATAAATTCCAATTGAGGTGAGAATTGTTAGCAGTAGAGTTACTAACCAACCCCAAGTTGAACCATAAGCTGACGCAAAAATCACACCGATTGATGAGATCAAGAAAAAGGCGAAAGAAATCGGAGCCAACGATGGGTAAATCACCTCGCGAAATGTGGGGCGATTGCCGGATTTATTATCTGCATTGGGCGCCATAGAGATCACGGTACTCGGTTAGCGGTATCCTGTTACTTATGAGTCGTGTTGCAAGCACCACAGCCCCTGAAGGTGCAGTTATTCCGCCACGACATCCAAAAGCACCTGGAATCGGCACCAAAATCCCATCCCACTTCGGCCATTGCTTTGGTTGTGGTGATTTACATCCAACCGGATTGCATTTAGTTGCGCACGCAGGTGAGGGCGCAAACCTAACTGCTGAATTTACGGTCACTCACGATCATCAAGGTGCGCCCGGGTTAGCCCATGGTGGTTTGTTGTCATTGGCATTTGATGAAGCGTTAGGAAAGTTGATGTGGTTAATTCGCTCTCCTGCGGTTACTGCCAGATTGGAAACCGATTTTCTAAAGCCAGTTCCGATGGGAAGTACTTTGCACATCACCGCCGAAATTTCAGGCCAGGTAGGGCGCAAGGTTTATACCCGCGCAGAGGGAAGGTTAGATTCTCCAGATGGCCCACTTGCTGTTAAAGCTGCAGCGTTATTTGTAGTGGTGCCAATGTCACACTTCTTAGAAAATGCTCCCGCAGAGTATTTGAAACATGTTCGTGCACATCCAGAGTTATTAGCATTTGTGGATCCAGATTTCGAGATTAACCCATGAAAGATTTGTTAATTACTCGGTTAGATCCAGATCTGCCACTTCCAGGTTATGCAAAGCCTGGGGATGCCGGAGCAGATTTGTATTCGCGAATCGACATAACTTTGCCACCAGGGGAGCGCGCTTTAATTCCAACCGGAATCGCAATTGCATTACCTCCTGGATACGCGGCATTTGTGCACCCACGATCTGGAATGGCAATAAAGCAAGGAATGTCATTAGTTAATACACCTGGAACTATTGACGCTTCATATCGCGGTGAGATTCAAGTTATTGCGATCAATCATGATTTAACAAAGCCGATTGAAATAAAACGCGGTGATCGAATTGCGCAATTAGTTATTCAGAAAGTTGAGCATCCAGAATTTGTTGAAGTCACTCATTTGCCAGGTACCGATCGTGGCACTGGTGGATTTGGATCGACC
>JBILFD010000185.1:0-4011 GCA_044351765.1 Candidatus Nanopelagicaceae bacterium
CCAAAGTATCTCCTGGTGGATCTGCTTTGACCTGTAAGAAATCTTCGTATGCCGGAATCGATTCTTCTATAGCAATCTTTAGTGCCCCTATTTGCTGATCTACTTTTGCTTTCAAATCAATTCTTATCTGCGCCGAAGATGAAAAAGTCGTGGCTACTTCTGCAGCATTAGAAGACCAAGGAAGGTTCACTGTTGCCAGGCAAAGACTCAACACAAAAACTATAAGTGATCTTTTTTTCATGAGAGCGTTAGTGCTACTGCAGCGGCTAAAGCTAGAACAACGCCAGTAATTTGAATCTTATGCAATCTTTCATGCAAAATAAATCTTGCAAGTAGCGCAGTCGTTGCTGGATATAAAGATCCGAGTACGGCAACTATGGCAAGCATTCCATTTTGTGTGGCAATTTGAAATATTCCGTTTGCAGCTGCATCAAGAACGCCTGAAATGATGACAAGTAACCAGGGATAACTACTGCGCTCAAACTTGCGCACCGTTGCTAATACTGCACCGAGTACCAGAATCGATGAAAACCAGCGCGCAATTGTTGCAGTCCAAATACCAGAATCATCACTTGATGTTCCAATCAAAGTTAAATAAGTACCAATTAATGATCCGCTTGTAAGGGATATCGCTATTGTTGAAAAAGCTATTTTTTGATGTGCATTCACTTCTTGACTAACGAGAATCACTGCGATTGCTGCAGAAATCATTCCAATGACCGCTAACAAGTTTAAACGTTCGCCATTTAACAATCCAAAAAATACTGGAATAGCCGCTGACATTACTGCCGTTATTGGAGAGACAATCCCCATTGGTCCGCGTTTTAGCGCTACATAAAGACACCCAATAGCTGTTGCTCCGATAGCACCAGCAATTGCTCCAATGGTAAATGTCTCGCGGCTTAACTCACCTGGAACAACAAAAATTGCAACGCCAGTAAGCACTACTGCGCCAACTGGGTAAGCAATAACTAAAACCTGCAGAACTGACCTTTTACGTGAGGCAATTCCTCCCATAAAATCAGCAACACCCCAGGTTAAGCTGGAAAGTAACGCTAATGCTGCGCCCACTACACTTCCTTCATTCGTTCGTTTGGTTCCAGTAGTTCCGGTGGCCTATTTGAGGCTACTAACAAATTTACTTCGCTAATGCTAACAAGGAAGATTGGGTATCGCTGATAAAAATGAGTGATCCGGGCGCAGGAGAGTTTTATCCATTTATTGGAGTTGGCCCACACCCAAAACCTTGGCCCGTAGGTGAGCAATTTGATCCAGATCTACTAGAAAACGGCGACCAGCGAAATGTTCTAGATGAGTATCGCTACTGGAGCGTCGCTGCCATAGTTGCAGATTTGAATACGAAACGAACTCCACTTCACATTGCTGTAGAAAACTGGAAACATGATTTAAATATCGGTTCTTTGATTCGAACTGCGAACGCTTTCAATGTTGGTGGTGTTCATATCGTTGGAAAGCGAGACTGGAATAAACGCGGAGCCATGGTTACCGACCGCTACTTAACAGTTCACAATCATCCAACCATCTCCGAATTCGCTACTTGGGCTAATCAAAATAATTTACCCATAATTGGAATTGATAATATTGATGTGAGTGAACAGTTGGAAAATCGTCCACTTCCAAAAGCTTGTGTCTTATTTTTTGGTCAAGAAGGTTCTGGAATGTCTGATGAAGCCGTTTCAATATGTCGTGAAGTTCTCGCAATAAATCAATACGGCTCTACTAGGTCAATCAATGCATCAGCCGCAGGAGCTATAGCCATGTATGCCTGGGGCTTACAACACCTATCCCCAGAAAACGGCAATAACAATGTTGGTAAAAGCTAACAAGCCAACGGTTAACCAGGCAGTTGTATTTCCTGAATCTTTGTCTTTCTTGCGACTCGTATAACCAACAATCAAAATCACAACAATTATTAAAGTTTTGACACCAACTTTTGCATGGTCTGACATAGGCCAATTTGTTGGATCGCTATTATGCAGTGAACTCCGCACTCCTACTAACCCAATTCCGGCAATAAGTGAAAGGAGTGCTCCATGCATCATTCCAGCTGCAACATTCTTTATCGGAGATGCAATTTGGGCCAAAAATCCACCAAAGAGTGCAGCTAAGCCAACAAAATGAAGTACCAACAAAATATTGCGTGTTGCTTCCATTTTCACTACTCCTTAAATCATTTACTTCTTGCGGAGGTGCCTACCTTGAGCGATTGCACTCCCGGCTAAAACTATTAAACCGCCAATCGGCTCATTCCATGAGAAAGGCTCACCGAGAAAAGCTATGCCTATCGCAACCGCAACGATGGGAGTCAAATATGTAACGCTTGATGCGATTGAACTGCCGGCTAATTCAATGATTCTAAAATTCCAAATATACGCAATTCCTGAACCAAAAATTCCAAGTGCTAGCACGGACAGAACTGGCAAGAGTAAGAATTTATCTTCCGCTACACCATCAATTAAATATAAAGGCAACAATGTAATTGCAGCCATCGATACTTGAATTGTGGCAAGTGCTTCTGGTTGTAACTTTCGTGGCATGATAAATCGGGTTGAAAATGGGAATGAAAGTCCATAGCAACTAACTGCGACTAAAAGTGCACCAATTGCCCAAGGTGCATTACTGCCTAATCCCCGCCAAACTCCAAAAACTGTAGCGACACCTGAAAACCCAACCAATAAACCTAAAACTTGATAACTTTTTACTTTTTCTTTACGAAAGAAAATAAAAATTGCTAGCAACGTTGTAAGCGGTGTAGTTGCATTTACGATACCTGCGAGAACGGAGGTAACTTCTGTTTGAGCTAGAGCAAATAAGATGCCTGGGAAAACATTAAGTAAAAGTGAAACAATCCAAAGTTGAAGCCACAAAATTTTATCTTTGGGTATCACGACCTTTTTGAAGTAGACAACTACCCAAAGTGCCAAAGCGCCCAACGCACAACGCGCAAAAGCCACTCCAATAGGAGTTAGAAAAGTTAAACCCTGTTCAATAAAGAGAAATGAACAACCCCACACAAATCCAAGTGCTAAATAAATCGGCACCCAACTTTTCTGATCTGGCGCTGTTTTGCTCACTTACTTATTCTACTATTTCTAAACTATCCCGTAGATGACGACCCTGTGAAATTGCAGTTCCCGCCAAAACTATTGCTCCGCCCACCGGTTCATTCCAAGTAATGGGTTCACCTAAAAGAGCAACACCAACTATGACCGCAACTATAGGTGTCATATATGCAACGGTACTTGTAATGGAACTACCCACAATTGAAAGCAATCTAAAGTGCCAAATTGGCGCTAATCCTGAAGTTATTGCACCAAGAGCAATAATAGAAATTATTGAGATAGGCATAAATTCAAATTTCTTTATCCCACCCATTATGAAAAAGGGCAAAAGAATAAACCCACCGAAAGTTACTTGTAGTGCAGCCAAAACTTCGGGCCTTGCTTTAAGTGGGAATACAAATTTAGTTGTGTACGGATAGGTAATCCCATAAAAAGTAACTGCGATAACTAAGGCACCAATTGCCCAAGGAGCGTTCTCTCCCAAGCCTCTCCAGACTCCGAAAACAGTTGCGACACCTAGAAAACCAATAAGTAAACCTAAAATTTGGTGGCTTTTGATTTTCTCATGTCTAAAAAACAACATTATTGCCAACAAGGTAGTCAAAGGAGTTGTTGAATTAACAATTCCAGCCAAAACCGATGTGACATTTGTTTGCGCGAGTGCAATTAATGTTCCGGGAATTACATTTGTCATTAATGCAAGCGCAAATACATGCAACCATAATTTTCGATCACGTGGAATTTTAATCTTCTTGATTAACACAATTATCCAAATCGTAGTTGCACCAAAGAAGCAACGCAGAAAGGAAACCCCGACAGGGTTTAAAAATTTAAGAGCCTGCTCAATAAAGAGAAAAGAACAACCCCAGAAAACCCCAATTGCTAAAAATAGGTGCAACCATTTTTCGTCGCCACCTACTTTTTGGTT
>JBILFD010000109.1:0-3983 GCA_044351765.1 Candidatus Nanopelagicaceae bacterium
AACAATTGATCCAGCGTTAGCTGCAGCGGTAGAAGAAGCAATCGCACCAGCGGACGTTGATTTCTAAAGAAGTAAATATGCAGATTGAAGCTGACCCCTATTCAGTCGCGACCAAGATTGCGTTAAACGCACTCTCACGTCGGGCAAAGAGTAGGGGTGAGCTTTATGCGGTACTCCTTAAAAAAAATACTGAACCAGATTTAATTGATCGAGTTTTAGATCGTCTTACCGAACATAAATTGATAGATGATCAAGCATTTGCTAATGATTGGTCCCGCTCACGTCACATCTACAAAGGCCTCTCTCGTAATGTGTTGGCCCGTGAATTGCGCCAAAAAGGCGTGGGGGATCTCGAAATAAGTATCGCCTTAGAGCAGATCGCTCCTGAGAGCGAGATGGCTGTAGCTACCGCTTTGGTAGAAAAAAAATTACGCTCTCTACAACGCGAGAGCACAGAGGTGAAATATCGTCGCATTTCCAGTTTTTTAGCTCGTAAGGGGTACCCCCATCAATTGATTTCACAGATATTGAGAGATACCGACCTTTAATTTCGACAGGTATGTGAGTAACCTGTACACGTGCCAACAAAATTAGAGCGTTCAGAGACGGGTCTCTCCGATCAATTAGTTGAAAAATTAGGTTTAGATATTGCTGCCGGTAAAATTACTGAGGGAACAGTTTTAACGTCCACTCATCTTGAATCCGCATATGGAGTAAGTCGCACGGTTGTTCGCGAAGCGCTGCAAATTTTGCACAACTTAGGTCTTACTCGAGCCCGAACCAAACTCGGCACCGTTGTGTTAAATCGTCGGGAATGGAATTTGCTTGATTCCCAAGTGATTCATTGGTGTCAAATTGCTGGCGATGCTAACGCTTTGATGAGTGATTTTTCCGAAGTGCGTTATATGTATGAGATGCGCGCCGCAAGATTGGCTGCGCGTAAGCGTGGTACATCTGATTTAACAAAACTTAACGCTTCATTGAAGATTATGCGAGATACGTTTTTTGAAGAGGGCCCAGAATCTCAAAAATTGCACGCTGCCCATTTAGATTTTCATAATGTAATACTTGAGGCGACTCAAAATGAATTCATGGCTCGCTTGTCAGTCTTATTTACGCCAATGTTGCGGTTGCGGTTTGAGATTGTTAATGCTGAAATCAAGATAGATGGAACTTTTCTAGTCAGACACAAAACCCTTGTGGATGCAATTACTGAAGGCGATGAAGATGCCGCTGAAAAAGCGATGGTCATCTTGCTTGATATCTCTCACAAAGAAGATCTGCAAACACTTCGAAAAGATCGTTAACTACTTCTTTTTGTATCCAACTGGACATTTAGGATTTGTTCCGGAGAGTTTCTTAATCAATTTACCTTTAGTGCAGGTAATGGTGATTTTCTTGGCGACTGCTGCAGCAGGCTTAGCTGCGGCGACTTCTTTAACTTCCTTGACTTCTGGCGCCGGACTTTCTTTTTTAACTTCAGCGGTTCCGGTGCTTTGAGTTGTAGCGGAAGAGGTTTGGTTTAATTTGATGCGCAAAGTTGGGGATGAGTAGGTGAAATTCTCTGCGCTCAAGAAAACCCAATTACCTAGTTGTCTTAGTGCCACAGTCGAGATACGTTCTACACCTGCGCTTGTAGTGATCGAAACCGAAGCTGAAGTTGGGACATTTGTTATCCCATATAAGCATTGCAACAAGGTTACCGACATTGCTAAGCCGTAAGTTCCGATATTTTCGGTTTTCCCATCGGGTGCAAAGTGGGGAGCGGCGACTCTATATTCCAGCGTTCCATTCTCTTTGTTGTATTTGGGTGCCGTGGCTTCATAGGCACTGGCATTTGTAGTCACGACTCCTTGGATTCCACCGACTCCTTTCTTAACGCAATTTGATGGATTATCACTTCGAGCGTTGCTTAACGTCCAAGTTTTATTTATCGCAAATGCATTTTCACCCATATACGGAGCCCAAAGATCGTAAGCATCCATGGCACCATCTTCACCTGAATCTCTAAGTGATTGGGGATTATCTTTATTGTAATAACCTTGGAACATTCCCTTAAATCTATTTTCAATCTGAGAATTTTTGAAAGAAAAATCTTTAATATCACTTCGGTTCATCCACTTGCCAGCAAAGATGTTTTCTTCAGGGCCGGCTTCTACCGTAATTTGATCTGAGGTCGTGGAGAATGATTTCGAAGTAACTGCGGGTTTATTTAATCTGCCATTTAACCAACCCGAAACAAATTTTGGCATCTGCAATATGATTTTCAATCTAGTGTTTGGTTGGAATTCTCGGCGGTGTAGACAAACACCATCATCATTTGCATAACAGCCAGATTCGTTATTACTTGTCATTATTTCACTAAAATCTCGGCCCACCTTTTTCTGCATGATTTTTTCGGGGGCTTTTATTAATGTTGAATTTTCACGAAAAATTGGAACTGCTTCAAAGAAAAATTCCCGCGATTGCAAATCTTTCCAACTTTTATTTTTATTTTCACCGGCAGATTGCACATTTCCAGTCAGCAAGTAATCATGTTCATCTCCAGGGCCATCACCCTCTGCTCTCCAAATCCAACTTGCTAGTCCAGCTGCATATCCAGTTCCATCCGGATTTATTTTTCCAGGAAACTCTTTGGCATTTTTTGGGAATTTCATTAATGGCTTAGCAATAACTTCTTTACCTTCTGCAGTTATGACTGAAAAAGATTCAACACACGCCGTTCCTGGATTAGTAGCACAATTTCCAATCCCACCCTCAATGAAAATGACTTGCCAATTTTTCTCTGCAGAGCAAGCAGGATCATCTATTGAAGTACATAGATACTCATCACGATTTCCATCAGTGCGCCTATTTTCAACCTTTATAAATGGGACCGATTGATTGAGCATGGAAGAATCAAAAGTTACGCCGTAATAAGGATAATTTTTGTCAGTAAAGCTTCCTTTTGGGGGTTGAGAATCTTTAAAAATATCAACTGAGCGATCTGAGGGATATTTCGAGGTAAACCCGGAATTTTGTGGTTTGCCATTTGCTGGTCCGGTGGCACAAGGTTGTCCTGCTGGAGTTCCTGGTGGGCAGACCGGACCACCAGTTGGATTGTTTGTGGAAGAAGGGCCATCTGAAGGTGCTTCTCCAGGGGCGCAGGCTCGTAGTGGAGCGCGACCACAAGGGTCGGCTGCGATCGCACTTACTGACGGCAAAAGCGCTGACAAAAGCAGCAATGCGAGCGCTCCGGCTAGTGGGCGCATTCTCATGTGGAAAGCATGGCACAGCCAGCGGCGGTACTGGAAGAGGTACGCCGTTACCCTTAGCCAATCATGGAAACGTTACTAAAGGCAGATAAGCCGACCTATCTGGTTGAGACATATGGCTGCCAGATGAACGCGCATGATTCTGAGCGAATTACTGGCTTATTAGATCAGGCAGGGTATTTGCCTGTGAGTGAGGGCTCTGATCCAGATTTAGTAGTTTTTAACACCTGTGCAGTTCGTGAAGCCGCCGATGAGCGACTTTACGGATCGCTGACACGTTACATCTACACCAAAGATACAAATCCAAATTTTCAAATTGCAGTGGGTGGCTGTTTAGCGCAAAAAGATCGTGGAGAAATTATTAAACGCGCACCATGGGTTGATGTAGTTTTCGGAACACACAACTTTGGTGCATTGCCAAGGTTGCTAGAACGTGCGCGGATTGAGCGAGAAGCCCAAGTTGAAATTCTAGAATCACTTGAACATTTTCCATCAACATTGCCTGCACGTCGTCACTCTGCATTTTCGGCATGGGTGTCAATTTCAGTAGGTTGCAATAATACTTGCACCTTTTGCATTGTGCCTGCACTTCGTGGAATAGAAAAAGATCGCAACCCAGAAGATGTAATAGGTGAAATTCAAACGTTGGTTGACCAAGGTGTTGTTGAAATTACTTTGCTGGGCCAAAATGTAAATGCATATGGTGTTGGATTTGATGACAGTGGTGCA
>JBILFD010000110.1:0-3967 GCA_044351765.1 Candidatus Nanopelagicaceae bacterium
AAAGATTTCAGCATTGGAAATTATCAAGGAGTTAGAACCTGTCGATCGCGGTCCTTATTGCGGGGGGATTGGTTGGATCATGGGAGACAAGTGCGAATTGGCAGTTGGTATCCGAACTTTTTGGCGGGATTTCAAAAACAACCAGATATATTTTGGAACTGGAGCCGGCATAACTTGGGGTTCAGATCCACTTAAAGAATGGAATGAAACTGTTTTGAAAGCGAATCGATTAATCAATATCGCCGGAGGTCAGATGTGATCTGGCTTAATGATCGATTGGTTGCATCTCAAGAGGCAGTAATTCCAGTTAGTGATCGTTCCTTTTTATTAGGTGAGGGCGTTTTCGAAACCATTAGAACTCAAAACGGAGAATCTGTTGCACTAGATCGTCATCTGAAGCGGATGCGCAAAGGGGCGACAGTTTTAGAGATCAGCATCCCTAAAGATGAATTTTTTAGATCGGCAGTAAGTGAAGTTTTGAATGCCACAAGAGAGATTTCAGTTGGCCGAATGCGGATTACTGTTTCTGGATCTGGAAATCTAGTAATCACACATACCTCTTACACGCCTTGGAGTGAGCCAGCCGGAGTTGTCACCTATCCATTTCCATTAAATGAGAGATCACTTCTCGCAAATGTGAAATCAACTTCTTATGCGACCTCTTTGAGTGCGCATAAGTATGCAACAGCACGAAATGCCGATGATGCAATTCTTTTTGGCAGTAAAGGTCAATTAGCAGAAGCTAGTACCGCAAACATCTTTTTATTATTAGGAAATAAGTTGCTTACTCCAAATCTGGATTCGGGCGC
This sequence comes from Candidatus Nanopelagicaceae bacterium, assembly GCA_044351765.1. Classification (GTDB taxonomy): domain Bacteria; phylum Actinomycetota; class Actinomycetes; order Nanopelagicales; family Nanopelagicaceae; genus UBA3012. The sequence goes on from JBILFD010000110.1 coordinate 810, forward strand.
GCTACCTGGGATAACTCGCGAATTAGTTCTGGAGTGGGGATTGGCGCAGGAGGCCGAGTTGAATTTTGATGATTTGGCAAAAGCCGAAGGAGCGCTGCTTTCCTCAAGTTTGCGATATTTGCAACCAATCGATCGAATAAATGCGCGTTCATTTAAAGTTAACAAAAAAATTGAAGAGATTATGACTTCCTTCACCGAGCAACTTTCGACTAACCTAAACCCATGATTAAGCGATTCCGCACCAATGTTAAGCGCAGTAGATCGGGATCATTAGTCTGGCGAATTTTGGTTGGCGTTATTGGGGGATTGGTCACGGTACTTGGGGCGATTGCTTTGGTTGCACCAGGACCGGGATGGTTAATAATTTTTGCTGGCCTCGGCATTTTGGCATCGGAGTTTGCATGGGCCGACAAAGCATTGATTAAGACCAAGATGTTGGCTATTAAAACTGCGCAACGCGCCCTTCCGGCAGATACCCGGAAAAGCGTCATTTATTTAATCGTGGCCGTTGTAGTAATAGCAATAGCTGTCGGCGCAGGCATCTCTTATTACCTTTTCGCGCGTTAGCAATTGGTAGGCTGAGGTCATGGCCACCTTCGAAATCACCCTCAATGGCGAGCCCAAGTCAGTTACGGTTGAGAAATACACCAGCGAACTTTTTAAAGATCAACCTCAGATAATCGCTTTACGCATCAATGATCAACTTTCTGATCTGAATGCCGAAATAAAGGGCGGCGACAAAGTTGAGACAGTAGAACTTACCTCCGCGGATGGTTTGATGATTTTGCGTCACTCAACCGCTCACGTTTTGGCTCAAGCGGTGCAAAAACTATTTCCGCAAACTCGTTTGGGCATCGGGCCTCCAATTAAAGATGGCTTCTACTACGATTTTGAAGTTGAAAGGCCCTTTACACCTGAGGATCTCTTAGCACTTGAAAAAGAGATGACAAAAATCGTTAAGGCGAACCAAAGATTTAGACGTAGAGTTACCAATGAAAAAGATGCACTAGTAGAACTAGCGGCCGAACCTTTTAAATGTGAATTGATTAAAGATAAATCTCCTTCAACTGACGAATCATCAGTAGAGGTCGGTGCGGGAGAGTTAACCATTTACGATAATTTAAATCGCGATGGCGAAATCGAATGGCGAGATCTTTGTCGCGGGCCACATATTCCAAGTACCAAAATAATTCCAGCTTTTAAATTGATGCGGACATCAAGTGCCTACTGGCGCGGATCCGATAAGAATCCAAGTTTGCAAAGAGTTTATGGAACTGCATGGCCATCACAAGAAGAGTTAGATGGTTATTTGAATTTCTTAGTTGAAGCCGAGAAGAGAGATCACCGCCGGCTAGGAGTAGAACTTGATTTGTTCTCTTTTCCAGAAGAGATTGGATCCGGACTTGCAGTTTTCCATCCAAAGGGCGGAATCATCCGTCGCGAAATGGAAGAGTATTCGCGCAAGCGACATGAAGAAGAAGGTTATGAGTTTGTTTACTCTCCACATTTAACTAAAGCGGCTTTGTTTGAAACTTCCGGACATCTTGAGTGGTATTCCGAAGGTATGTATCCACCAATGATCTTGGATGAAGAACGCAATATAGATGGCACAGTTAAGCGTGCTGGTGCCCAGTACTACATGAAGCCGATGAACTGTCCATTCCACAATTTGATCTATCGCTCACGCGGACGTTCTTATCGCGAACTTCCACTTCGTTTATTTGAATTTGGAACTGTTTATCGTTATGAAAAATCTGGAGTTATTCAAGGTCTTACTCGCGCACGCGGTTTCACCCAAGATGACGCACATATTTATTGCACGCCCGATCAAATGGTTGAAGAGTTAGATAGTTTGCTGACGTTTGTTCTCGGTTTACTGCGTGATTACGGATTGACTGATTTTTACTTAGAACTTTCTACTAAGAACCCGGCTAAATCTGTTGGTTCTGATGAGGATTGGGAGAAAGCAACCGAGGCTTTGCGCGAATCGGCTAGACGTCAAAAACTTGAATTGATTTTAGATCCAGAAGGTGCGGCTTTTTACGGACCAAAGATTTCAGTACAAGCAAAAGATGCGATTGGTAGAACGTGGCAGATGTCCACAATCCAAGTTGATTTCCAATTACCGCAGAGATTTGAACTTGAGTATGTAGGTACTGATGGAACAAGACAACGTCCAGTAATGATTCATAGAGCGCTATTTGGTTCGATTGAAAGATTCTTCGGAGTTCTCACCGAGCATTACGCAGGAGCATTTCCACCTTGGCTATCTCCAGTTCAAGTTACTGCGATCCCGGTCGCTGATGCATTTCTGCCGTATCTCGAAAAAATAGTTTCACAGATGCGTAAGTTAGGTATTAGAGCCGAAATTGATAGCTCAGATGATCGCATGCAGAAGAAGATTCGAAATGCCCAAATGCAAAAAACTCCATTTATGATTATTGCTGGCGAAGTGGACGAACAGGCAAATGCAATCTCAATTCGCTACCGTAATGGCGAACAGAAAAATGGAATTTCAGTGGAAGAAGCGATTGCTGAAATCTCTAAAGCGATAGCTGGTCGTTCACAAGTTTAATTAGATCCATCACTTCATTAAATCCAATGTTGGATTTAACAGAGAGTGGAATTGCTGGAATGAAAAGTCCCAAAGCGAAAGTATCTTCCGGGAATTCTTCAAGTGATGTCAGGTACTCATCTCTAAATTCTTGAATGACAACTTTATGATCTTCATCGCAAGGGTAAATTTTAAACTCAGCAGTTGAGTAATCGTGGATCGTTAAATCTTTAAGATTTATTAGCGCACAAGGCGCACCGTCATCTGCATGTAAAACTAAGTAGGGAGTTGTGAAATTATCGAGCACACGACGAGCGATTAAAATTGCTTCATCAAAATCTGCTTGTTCATCTTCGATCTTTGTAATGAGCAACGCACGGGGAAGAGATAGTTCAGAGGCGGCTTCCCACCACTTTAAGATTTCTTGATCCAGACCCTCGTGGGCACTCATGGCAAAAAAAGCTAAGTCGAAATCTTCGAGATTGTGCTCACCTGTTATAGCTGCCGAACTTTCAAAGGCAATTACCTCTATAGGCAGATCCAGGGTTTGCTGGCCATGATTTGCAATTGATTTCGCCAAAGGTGGTAAATCGGCGGTTGCGTG
>JBILFD010000006.1:0-13504 GCA_044351765.1 Candidatus Nanopelagicaceae bacterium
TATTGGTTACGAGTTATTTAATGTAAAGCCACGCTCAGTATTCTTAAAGATTGAAACAGATGAGGGCATAACTGGCTGGGGTGAACCTGGGCTGGAGTACAAACCAGCAACTTCAATCGCGGCTGTAGATGAAATGATGGACCATGTAATGGGTCGCGATCCAATGCAGATTGAACGTCATTGGCAAAGAATGATGAAAGGCGGTTTTTACCGAGGGGGAGCCGTTCTTAACTCTGCGGTCTCCGGAATAGATCAAGCCCTTTGGGATATCACTGGAAAGACATTAGGAGTTCCGGTCTACCAACTTTTAGGTGGTGCGGTACGGGATCGGATTAAAGTTTATGGACATGTTGGTGGCTCGGGAGAGCGAGATAAATTTGGCAAGTATCCGGTAAAGGCAGATATTTCGGAGATATTAGATCGCGTACGCCAACAAATGGCCGCCGGATTAAAAGTAGTTAAGTTTTGTCCCACCGACGCATTGGCCCATATCGATACCCCAACAGAGTTAAAAAATATTGTAAGCAGGGTTGAAGCAGTCCGCAATGAGGTTGGCGATGACATTGGTATTGCTCTTGATTTTCATGGACGGTTTAGCTTGGCTATGTCACGTAGAGTCTTTCCACTTTTAGAAGAGTTTAATCTGCTATTTATTGAAGAACCGGTGCTGCCAGAATTTACCCACCACTTTGGTTTATTGGCCCGTTCGACCTCAACTCCAATTGCAACTGGAGAGCGATTGTTTTCAAGAGGTGATTACAAAGATTTGTTGCGCTCTGGGATCGCTGTAGCTCAACCTGATGTAAGTCATGCGGGAGGCATCTCAGAAACGCGCAGAATTGCATCAATGGCTGAAACATATGATGTTTCAATGGCTCCACATTGTGCGATTGGGCCAATTGCTCTTGCCGCTTGCTTGCAAGTTGATTTTGCAACGCCGAACTTCTTAGTTCAAGAACAAATTCTCGGAACGGGAGATCCCGGCGAAGTCCTTGCTGATTTAGTTGATTACTCGGACATAAAACAAAAAGATGGCTACATCGAATTGATGAAAAAACCTGGACTAGGAATAGAAGTTGATGAGAAAGCAATGCGTGCGGCAGCGGTTCAATTTAATAAATCGCGACAGCCTGAGTGGATCCAGAAAGATGGTTCCTACGCTGAATGGTAGAAATTAACCTTTAGCTAAGTACTCAGTTATTCGCGCAGCGGTAGCGACAACTGCGGCGGCATGAATCCGGCCCGGTTGTCTGCTTAATCTTTCAATTGGACCACTAATACTTACTGCGGCAATCACTCGATTGTGCGGTCCGCGAATTGGAGCAGACACACTTGCAACTCCTGCCTCGCGTTCACCAACACTTTGTGCCCAACCGCGGCGACGAACTGCAGATAATGTCGCTGCGTTAAACCTGGAGTTTTTCAGCGCACGATGTAAACGATCTACATCCTCCCAGGCTAAAAGTATTTGAGCAGCAGAACCTGCTTGCATTGTTAATGCAGTTCCAACGGGAACTGAATCCCTCAATCCTGACAAACGCTCTGCGGCTGCAATGCATAAACGTGTATCGCTATGTCTGCGATAAATCTGGGCACTTTCACCTGTCGCATCACGCAAAGCAACTAGCGCAGGGTTTGCAATTGCCATCAATCGATCTTCTCCTGCAGAAGCCGCTAACTCTTCCTCGCGGGCTCCGATGGTAAAACGGCCATGTAAATCTCTAGCCACAAAACGATGATGTTCGAGTGCTACTGCTAAACGATGTGCAGTAGGACGAGCAATGCCGGTTGCAGAAACTAATTCAGCGAGGGAGTGCGGGCCGGATTCAAGTGCATCTAAAATTGCGATTGCTTTATCAATTACTCCAACGCCACTTCCACCCAGGTCTTTATCCATGATATGATATTAGCATCTCGAATAATGAGATGCAATAGGGGGTTGGCAATGGGAAAAACTTTGGCAGACAAAGTTTGGGAAGACCATGTAGTACATCGCGCAGCTGGTGAACCTGATCTAATTTATATTGATTTGCATTTAATTCATGAAGTAACCAGCCCACAAGCATTTGATGGTTTACGCCTTGCTGGACGCACTGTGCGCCGCCCAGATTTAACTATTGCTACAGAAGATCACAACACACCTACTATTGATATTGATAAACCAATTGCTGATCCCGTTTCTAAAATTCAAGTTGATACTTTGCGCAAGAATGCAAAAGATTTTGGAATTCGAATTCACTCACTTGGCGATGTTGAACAAGGCATCGTGCATGTTGTTGGACCGCAATTAGGACTTACTCAACCTGGAATGACTGTTGTTTGTGGAGATTCGCACACTTCTACTCATGGTGCATTTGGCGGGTTGGCATTTGGAATTGGAACCAGTGAAGTTGAGCATGTATTAGCGACTCAAACTCTTCCATTAAGTAAGCCAAAGATGATGGCTGTTAATGTTGAAGGAGTTTTACCAGCAGGAGTTACTAGTAAAGACATTATTCTGGCTTTGATTGCAAAAATTGGAACTGGCGGTGGACAAGGTTTCATTATTGAATACCGTGGAAGCGCGATCAGAGAGCTTTCCATGGAAGGCCGAATGACTATTTGCAATATGTCTATTGAAGCTGGTGCAAGAGCAGGATTGATTGCTCCAGATGAGACAACCTTTAATTATCTAAAGGGTCGCGATCACGCTCCAAAAGGTGCAGATTGGGAGGCTGCAGTTGCATATTGGAAAACATTGAAGAGTGATGCTGATGCACATTTTGATGTACAGGTGGATCTTCCGGCTGATTCGCTAGCTCCTTTTGTTACATGGGGAACTAACCCAGGCCAAGGTGTAGCACTTAATGATGTTGTACCAAATCCAGCAGATATTAAAGATGAAGCAGCAAGAAGTTCCGCAGAGCGAGCATTGGTTTACATGGACTTGAAAGCCGGAACGCCAATGAAGCAGATCAAAGTCGATACCGTTTTCTTAGGTTCTTGCACAAATGGAAGAATCGAAGATTTACGTTCTGCAGCACAGGTATTAAAGGGATCAAAAGTTTCACAAGGTGTCCGGATGTTGGTTGTGCCAGGTTCAGCACGAGTCCGTTTAGAGGCAGAAGCAGAAGGTTTGCATGAGATTTTCCTTGCCGCCGGTGCTGAGTGGCGCCAAGCTGGTTGTTCAATGTGTCTAGGAATGAATCCGGATCAATTGAAACCAGGAGAGCGAAGTGCTTCTACTAGCAATCGAAACTTTGAAGGTAGACAGGGCAAGGGTGGTCGTACACATTTAGTAAGTCCACTTGTTGCCGCAGCCACTGCAATTCGCGGAACTCTTTCTGCGCCATCAGATCTTTAGAGAAATAACCCAGACCAGTGAAAGCAGGAGCGTAACTCATGGAAAAATTCACTATTCATACTGGAACTGCTGTACCGCTTCGGCGAAGCAATGTTGATACGGATCAAATTATTCCGGCCGAATATTTAAAGCGCGTGACTCGAAGTGGTTTCGAAGATGGCTTATTCGTGGCCTGGCGTAAAGATCCTGAGTTTGTACTTAATCAACCGCAATATAAGTCAGCATCCATCTTGGTAACTGGAGCAGATTTTGGAACTGGCTCCTCACGTGAACATGCGGTTTGGGCGTTGCAAAATTATGGTTTCTCAGCGGTGCTGTCGAGCAGATTCGCTGATATTTTTCGCGGTAATTCTTTAAAAGGTGGATTGCTCACCGTCATTTTGCCAGAGAGTGAAATTGAGAAAATCTGGGATCAGATTGAGAAAAACCCAGAAACCAAAATTTCGGTTGATTTAGTTGCACGCGAAGTCAGATATGAGGAGAAAATCCTGCCATTCGAAATTGATGATTACACCCGTTGGCGCCTGATGGAAGGTCTCGACGACATTGGATTAACTTTGCAGCACGGGGAGAAAGTGACCGATTTTGAGCGTAAAAGAGCAACTTTTAAGCCAGTAACGCTGACAAAGTAGTTAATCACTGGGCGAAAAAATCTGTCCAGTTTCTCCAAATAATGTGAATTATCACCAATAAATAAGGCTTTTTGGCGTGTAATAACTTTACGCGACACGCTAGGGCGGTGATGGACTCTCATCTCGGTTGACTCTAAGTTTTAGACAAGATTGAGGGTGCTCCTCGATTAGCCTAATAAAAAGGGGATTTTCATGAATAAGGCACAGTTCATTGCGGTACTAATGCCGCACTTTAATGACAGCAAGAAAGATGCAACTCATGCAGTTGACATTGTTTTTGACTCAGTTACTCGCGCAGTCTCAAAGGGCGACGAAGTAAATATCGCAGGTTTTGGAAAGTTCAAGAAAGTTCACAAAAAAGCCCGTACAGCACGTAACCCATTTACTGGAGATCCAGTAAAGGTAAAAGCAAAATCAGTTCCAAGATTCGTTGCTGGTAAAGAACTTAAAGAAATTATCAATGGTGATCGCAAGCAAGATGCTGCGCCAAAGCCAGCAGTTGCAGCACCAAAGAAGGCAGCAGCTAAGAAAGCTCCTAAGAAAGCCGCTAAAAAGGTAGCTAAGAAAGCTCCTAAGAAAGCCGCTAAAAAGGTAGCTAAGAAAGCTCCTAAGAAGGCAGTTAAGAAAGCCGCTAAAAAGCGTCGTTAAAGCGCTAAAAAAGAATCAACGAAATCGGGGCTTGGGTGAGAAATCACCTAGGCCCCGATTTTTTTAAGGCTTATTTTAGGCTTGTTGAAGTAAGGTGCCCACATGGGTGAGATTACATATCCACCGCCAAAGGGTTACCCACTTGGCGTAACTCCTTGGTTTAAATTTGGGGCCACATTAGTTATCCCATTAATTAAATTGATTTCAAAGCGTGAGTGGCGTGGGGCTGAGCACATTCCCAAAACGGGTGCAGCGATTGTGGTTTCAAATCACATCTCTTATTTTGACCCACTTGTATTTGCACATTTTTTATATGGAAACGGACGAGCTCCAAGATTTCTGGGAAAATCAGAACTCTTCAAGTTGCCAATCATTGGAACAGTTTTGCGTGGAGCAGGACAGGTACCAGTTGAGCGTGAGACCGAAAATGCAAAGTTTGCGTTGCATCATGCAGTTGCTTTTTTACATGCTGGACATTTACTTGGTGTTTATCCTGAAGGCACATTGACGCGTGATCCTGGGATCTGGCCGATGAAAGGTAAAACTGGAATTGCGCGACTTGCAATCATGACAAAAGTTCCAGTAATTCCATGTGCGCAATGGGGAGCACAAGATTTACTTCCTCCATATTCAAAACGCCCATTTCTTTTTCCCCGAAAAATCACCAAAGTCACAGCAGGTCCACCACTTGATTTTTCACGTTGGTACGGACGAGAAGATGACATCGAGGCTTTAAATGAAGCAACAACATATGTAATGGATGCGATCACCGGTATGGTGGAAGCCTTGCGTGGTGAAAAAGCGCCCGCAAAGAGGCTGGATCCACGAACCACCTCTCTACCTCCCACTGGAAACTTTCGAAAGAAAAGCAAAGGATCGGATAAATGAGAGTAGCGATACTAGGTGCTGGCTCTTGGGGTACTGCTTTCGCACAAATTGCAGCGGATGCCGGCAATGAAGTCTCTATTTGGGGAAGATCACCAAAAACTGTCGAAGAGATTAATACTGATCATCACAACTTTAAATTTCACCCTGACAACATGCTTCCAAAATCAATTACTGCGTCAACTGATGCTCAAAAAATATTGAAAGATGCAGATGTGGTGGTACTCGCTATCCCAGCACAGACATTGCGACAGAATTTGAGCGATTGGGGATCATCTATCCCTAGAGCGGCATTTATTTTAAGTTTGTTGAAAGGTATTGAAGTTGGATCTCTGGAAAGAATGAGCCAGGTAGCAACAGAAGTTTTAGGTATTGATGCACAGCGAGTTTCGGTATTGACTGGCCCTAATTTAGCTGGAGAAATTATTAGACGCGAACCTGCAGCGTCGGTAATTGCATGTAGTAATGAAACAAATGCTCACCACTTACAGGATATGTGTGCCACTCCGTACTTTCGACCATATACATCAACTGATGTAATTGGGTGCGAACTTGCTGGCTCAATTAAGAACGTAATGGCTTTAGCAGTTGGAATGGCAATTGGTTTGGGTATGGGTGACAACACCAAAGCCACAGTCATTACTCGCGGATTAGCTGAAACTTCCAGGCTGGGCGTTGCGATGGGTGCAGATCCATCAACATTCGCTGGTCTTGCAGGAATGGGTGACTTAGTTGCTACCTGTTCGTCGCCACTTTCGCGAAATAGATCCGTTGGTGAACTACTAGGACGTGGATCGACCATGGATCAAGCTAGAGCAATTACTAAAACAACTGCAGAAGGAGTTAGTTCAGCACCTGCTGTGCTTGCTCTTGCGCAGAAATTTCAAGTTGATATGCCAATTGTTGAAGCAGTCGTCGATGTTGTGCAAAATTCACTGCCACCGGCCGAAGTTGTCAAACGTTTAATGAACCGCACAACTCGTTCTGAGTATTAAAATCACACTCATGGGAGATCCGGCTAAAGAAAAAGCTAAATTAAGAGTTGGAGTTATCTGCGGCGGAGATAGCAGCGAACATTCGGTTTCTTGTTTATCAGCGGCATCCTTACTTAAATCTATCGATCGAGAGATATTCGAAGTAACTCTCATCGGGATTACTCAAGAAGGTAAATGGGTACGTTTAAAAGATGATCCATCCTTAATCGCGTTAAATGGAGGTGAACTTCCTGTTGTGCCTACAGATGCGCCTGAGATTTCAGTAAGTGAAATTGGAGCAGAGATAGATTTAGCTTTTCCGGTGGTTCATGGGACATTTGGTGAAGATGGAACTTTGCAATCAATTCTAGATAAAGCTGGCATTGTTTATGTTGGATCCGGGGAAAATGCATCTAGGGATGGATTTGATAAAGGAGTATCACGCAAAATTTACAGTGACGCTGGAATCCCAAGTACCAAGACGAAAATTCTGCTAATGACAGATTGGAAAGTTCAACAAAGCCGAATTACTAGTGAGATTAAAGTTGAGTTTGAACTTCCTTTGTTTGTTAAGCCTTCCAGATCTGGATCAAGCCAGGGAGTTGCAAAAGTAAAAAACTGGGACCAGCTCGAAGGCGCGGTAAATGATGCATTGAGCCATGACGATAAAGTTTTAATTGAAGAGATGATTTCTGGTCGTGAAGTTGAGTGCGGAGTTCTTGGATCCAAAGCTTCAGCGATAGGTGAAATAATAATTCTAGGCAACCATGAGTTTTATGATTTTGAAGCAAAGTATTTAGATGATGCGACTAAGTTGATTGTGCCAGCTGAGATTCCAGAAGAAATTGCTAAGCAGATTAGGGCTTATGCGATTCAAGCATTTAATTTAATTGGGGCAGAAGGATTGGCCAGAGTTGATTTCTTTTTGAAGGAAGACGGATCTTTAGTGTTAAACGAAATAAATACCATGCCTGGATTCACAGCAACTTCGATGTACCCGAGGTTATGGCAAGCAAGTGGAATTACTTATCAAAATTTAATAACTGAACTTATTAGAGTTGCACAAAAGAAAGTTAAGTAATTACTCGTTAACCACTGGGCAGGTAAGAGTGCGAGTGATACCAGGAACCGCTTGAACTTTGGCAAGGATTAATCGACCGAACTCCTCCATTGATGCAGATTCGGCGCGCATAATTACGTCATAAGGACCGCCAACGCCTTGAGCCAAACTCACTCCAGGAATTGCACCAACTGCTTTAGCAACGCCAGCAGCTTTTCCAACCTCAGTTTGAATAAGAATGTATGACTGAACTGACATGGGCTACTCCTTCACTGGCAGGTATTTAATGTTCCGAGGGTAGCGCGGAGTAGGCTCAGGGCGAAAGTCAATAAAGTAGGCGACTTTTACACGCCAGTTAAAGGAAAAAAAGGGGGAGGCGGTCACTTTGAGCCTGCAGGTAGCGCAAATTGGTGAAGGAGCGCTCATCGCCGCCTTGGGTGAAATCTTTGGCGAAGTGCAAAATCTTAAGGATCAAAAGAATTTGCTCTTTGGAATTGGCGATGATGGAGCAGTTCTGGCACCAAGCACTTTGCCCACTGTAGCCACAATGGATTTAGCCGTTGAAGATGTTCACTTTAAAACCGATTGGTCTACCGCACATCAAATTGGAGCGAAGGTAGCGGTTGCTAATATCGCGGACATTTATGCGATGGGTGGAGATCCACACTCTTTGTTAGTTGGAATTTCTCTGACCGGGAAAGAAGAAGTTGAATGGGTCCTAGATCTTGCGCGTGGAATTGCAGAAGAAGCAAAGAAAGTCGGTGCACAAGTTATTGGTGGCGACACTGTGCGCGGAGAGAAAATAACAATTGCAATTACCGCTCTTGGAAATACCAGTGAGCCGATCTATCGAAGTGGTGCAAAAGTTGGCGACCAAGTAGTTGTATCTGGACTACCTGGTACATCTGCCGCCGGTTTAGCGTTACTGAAAGCTGAAAAAAGAGAATTATTTCCGGAAATAGTCAAAGCTCATCTGCAACCTTCAGTGGATGGTAAAAAAGCTCACGCATTAATTTCTGCAGGAGCAACAGCTATGTGTGATTTAAGTGATGGATTGCTGGTTGATGTCACCAGAATTAGCGAAGCGAGTGGAATTGGCATGAGGATTAATCTTGATAATTTAGATTTATCTTCTCTGTCTGAGGTCGGAATTGAACTGTCAGTTGATCCAATTAGTTGGGTCTTAACAAGTGGAGAAGAACATCTTTTTATTGCGACTTTGCCACCAAGTGCAGCACTTCCTGAAGGAGTACTTCAAATTGGTGAAGTTATCCAAGGATCAGGTGTTGAGGTAGTCGGAGAATTTTCAGAAGCGCGAACAACAATTGAAATTAACTCGAAAAAATGGAAGCATTTTGAAAAGTAAAGCCGTAATTAGCGAGTAACTTTTCCAGCTTTCAAGCAGGCAGCGCAGACATTTAAACGCTTTGGGGTTACGCCATTAATCATGGTGCGAACGCGCTGGATATTTGGATTCCAACGGCGACGGGTACGACGATGTGAGTGGGAGATTGAATTTCCCCAGATTGGCCCTTTGCTACAGATGTCGCACTTGGCAGCCATCATCGCCTCCTAAATTTCAGCTGATTTCTTACGCTGCCCTGAACTGCTGCAGCGGCGTAAGGGTAGCCGGTAAGAGGGGCTTCGAGCCAATTGAGGGGTGGATCCAGAGTAATCTGGCCACGATGAGCGAGTTAGACACCCCCCGGTTCCGCGCCTGGCTCGAACGAGCCTGGAGCGAAGTTTCACAATCGCGAGCTCAATTAAATGCTGAAAACCTCTACCCAGTCGCTGATTCCGATACTGGATCAAATCTGGAAGCCACATTAGAAGCAGCGGTCACCGCAATGCGGGCCGAAGATTCAGAAGAGTTAGGTGATGTAGCCGATGCTGCAGCCCGAGGAGCACTTGGTGGGGCGCAAGGAAATTCCGGCGTCATCTTGAGTCAGATTTTTCGTGGATTTGCAGATGGGATTCGCGAAGGTTTACCGCAAGCATTTGCACGCGCGCATGAGGCCGCACAAAAAGCTGTGACAAATCCAAAAGAGGGAACAATTTTATCTGCAGCACGTGCAGCCAGAGATGCTGTTGCGTTACGAGTAGGTGAGATTGGCCGCGATGGTGCAGTTGCACTTGATGCATGGCGCGCTGCTCGGGCCTCAACATTGGATTCAGCAAACAATCCACCACATCAAGATGCAATGGGAACTATTGATGCAGGAGCACACGGAGTTGAATTAATTTACGGTGCACTTGCATCTATGTTGGATCCAGATTTAGTAATCTCGCAAATTCCAAGCAGTGCAAATGTTAAAGAGCGCGCACATGCTTCAAATGTGAACCACGCGAGTGATGGTGAGTTTGAAGTTATGTTTTCTATGCGTGATCTAAATAATGATCAGATTTCAAAATTACAAAGCGAACTTACAAAATTAGGCGAGAGTTTACTTGTGGTGGGGGATAGTCAACTTTGTAAGGTTCATATCCATACAGATTTTCCAGGAGAAATAATTGAAGTCTCAACTCAATTCGGAAAAGCTTCTGAAATAAAAATTACACATCTTGCATCCTCTTTGGGGGTCGACGAAAAAAGTTTAGAGGTAGGCACTCGAAAATTGATCACCGTTGCAAATGGTCCAGGTTTAAGTGAGTTAATGCGCGAATCTGGAGTTGGAGTAATCGATGCATTTAATTCGCGTCGAGTACTTGCTCAAGAATGGATAGATGCAACCGAAAATGCGCGAGAGGTTGTTTTGATTCCAATAGATCAACAAAGTTTGAAATCTGCACAAGAGGCGATTACTGCAATTCGCCGAGCAGGAGTACGGGTTGCGGTTCTATCTTCGCGATCACCACTTCAGGCTTTATCTGCGATATCAACTCATAATGAAGATGCAGATTACGATGATGAAATTGTTGAGATGACAACCGCAGCCAGACATACTCGATCAGCAACAATTGCACGTGCTCCACGGGATATGAGCACCGCCCTTGGTGAAGTTCGAGCTGGTGATGTACTGGCTTTGGTAGATGGGGAAGCGATAGTTACCGGAGGAGATCTAATTAAAGTTTCGATTGAATGCGTCGACCGGATGCTTGATCATGATGGAGAGTTAATTACTTTAGTAATGGGCGAGAGCGCCCCAAAAGAGCTTGCAGACGAAGTACAAAAACATCTAGCAAAAAATCACAGCCAAGTTGAAGTTACAACATATATAGGTGGACAAGCCTGGTATCCACTTTTGATTGGTGTTGAGTAGAAAAAATATGGCTGGATTAACTGACCGCCTTTCTAAATCCCTTGGTGATCGAACTGCGAAAGCGTTAAATACAACTTTTGGTTATACGACAATCGGAGATTTACTTCGCCATTATCCAAGAAGATATGTTTTACGTGGTGAGTTAACTGATCTAAATCAGTTGAAAGAGGGCGACGAAGTAACAATCTTGGCAAAAATTCATTCTGCGACTACCCGCGCAATAAGAGGTAGAAAAGGATCGATTCTGGAAGTAATCGTCACCGACGGAAAAGGTCGCCTTGCTTTAACTTTTTTCAATCAAGCCTGGAGAGAGAAAGATTTACGTGTTGATCGAGAAGGATTATTCGCTGGAAAAATCTCGGTTTATCGAGGAGTCAGACAACTCTCACATCCAGATTACTTATTGATTCCCGAAGGAGTTGAAAGCGAAGAAGCCGCCGGAGAGTTTGCTGGAAAAATTCTTCCGGTTTATCCGGCAACTTCAAAATTTCCTTCCTGGAAAATTGGACAGTGCATTAGGACAGTTCTAGATGTGCTCGATGAAATACCAGAACCACTGCCAGACGAGTTACGTTTTGGATTGCCTACGCTCAACGAAGCACTACACGGTATTCACCTACCCGAAAGTCAATCAGATGCAGATTTAGCCCGTAAGCGATTGATATTTGATGAAGCGTTATCTCTACAGCTTTTATTAGCCCGAAGACGCGAACAACATAAATCATTGAAAGCTACTCCACGTTTAGTTCGTAGTGGCGGATTGCTTGAGTTGTTTGATGCCCAACTTCCCTTTGAATTAACTGACGGACAAAAAGAAGTAGCAGCGCAGATTCAAAGCGATATGGATGCCGACCATCCAATGCATCGCTTATTGCAAGGCGAAGTTGGATCTGGAAAAACAATCGTTGCACTGCGCGCTGCTCTTACGGTTGTCGACAGCGGGGGACAAGCTGCGTTATTGGCACCAACTGAAGTTTTAGCGCAACAACATTTCCGGTCGATTTCAAAATTGATGGGAGATCTGGCGAGTGCAGGAATGCTTGGAGGAAGTGATAGGGCTACGCGCATTTCGAAGTTAACTGGGTCACTCAATAGCGCTGAGCGAAAAAATGCCTTAGCCGAAATTAAGAATGGTTCAGCAGGCATAGTGATTGGAACGCATGCACTTCTAACAGAAAGTGTTGATTTCGCTGATCTTGGATTAGTAATAATCGATGAGCAACATCGATTTGGAGTTGAACAACGAGATGCACTTCGAGCAAAAGGAAATTTACCTCCACACGTATTGGTGATGACTGCAACACCTATTCCTAGAACTGTGGCGATGACTGTATTTGGGGATTTAGATATTTCTACATTGCGCGAGTTGCCTAAAGGTCGCGCTGCCATAACGACTCATATTGTGGATGAAAGCGATAAACCACATTATTTAGAGCGAGCATGGACGCGAATTATCGAAGAAGTAAAAACAGGCGCACAGGCGTATATCGTCGCCCCTCGCATCAGCGCTCAAGCTAGTGAAGAGATATCTCAAGAAGATTTGATTACAAATGCTTTGCTTGGTGTTGTAACAGCCGAAGATAAGCAAAGTATGTATGCAGTGGATGCACTTTTTGAGCAATTGACATCTGGGCCACTTAAATCTGTGCGAATCGCTAAGTTGCATGGACAACTTAGTGCCGATGAAAAAGATTTAACCATGCAGAAATTTTCCGCAGGTGAAATTGATGTACTTGTCGCAACCACAGTAATTGAGGTTGGTGTAGATGTTCCAAATGCAACAGTGATGGTCATTATGGATGCAGATAGATTTGGCATTTCACAGCTTCACCAGTTGCGTGGACGAATCGGCCGAGGAGAAAAGCCAGGTTTGTGTTTACTGGTGACTAAATGTGAGGCCGAATCAGTTGCCCATCAACGGCTTGATGCAATTGCACAGACACTTGATGGATTTGAATTAGCTCGAATTGATCTAGATCAAAGACGAGAGGGAGATGTACTGGGAACTGCTCAATCTGGTTCGAGATCAGCACTGCGGTTATTGCGAGTCCTACGGGATGAACAATTAATCGATCAAGCACGGACTATTGCGATTGAGATTATCGCCAAAGATCCTAAACTTGAGAAGTTGCCAGAGTTACGAGAAGAGTTGAATGCTCTAGAAGCAGATGAACGTTCAGATTTTATTGAGAAGGCATAGTTAAGGTGAATAAAAGATGAGAATAATTGCCGGTACTGCTCGGGGCCGAAATTTGTTAACGCCAGCAAATATCACCAGACCAACTTCAGATCGAGCACGAGAAGGAATTTTCTCTTCGCTAACTTCCGAACTCGGCACTTGGGATGGAGTTGCCTTTCTTGATTTATTTGCCGGCACTGGCGCGGTTGGATTGGAAGCACTTTCTCGTGGAGCGGAAATAGTTGAATGTGTTGAAAAAGATCCGCAAGCGCTACAAGTTTGTCGAGACAATTTTGAAATTGTTTCGAGAGGAATTGTTGAAGTTGGAAAATTTAGAGCCCATGGCGGTGCAGTAAATACATTTATTAGATCAGCATCAGGAAATCCTTTTAATGTGATTTTTCTAGATCCGCCTTATGAATTTTCAAATGAAGATATTGAAAATATATTGACTGCTTTGGCATCCTCTTCTTTATTAGCTCCGGCAGCGATTGTGGCGGTAGAACGCCCATCAAGAAATTCT
>JBILFD010000111.1:0-3895 GCA_044351765.1 Candidatus Nanopelagicaceae bacterium
AAAGTAGGGTTGGCAAAAGTGCGAGAACAATTCCGCGGGCGACATCGCTGCGCATCTTTCACACCTCCCAATCTCTCTTACTTCGACTATCGCTATCCGACCTTTGTCGGACAGCGCCCCCGTCTAGCCGCCAATTTTCATGGCAATTTGGTGGGGGGAAGGCTCTACCATCCCAAACTGCGCCCCTTGGCGGTCAAATCTAAATGGCCTTTTTTCTCTGTGAGTTTCCCAAAAATTAACCTGTGGAAAAGTGTTTATGCAGGTCAGAGCCTTTTCACTAAAAATATGAGAGATAGCCGACATTCCTGAGCTCACCTGTAATTCGATATTACGTCCGGGTCAATGAAGGTCTACATTTGAGATAACTTCCTTGAAGGAGGGCTGATTAATTTGGAAATTATCTTTCATCTTCGAAAAGCTACGATCGCCGCAGATTTTAAAAAGATTGCCACTGAAAAAATCAACTCGTTGCAACGGCTGCATGTAAAAGTCGATCGAATTGAAGTCGAAGTAATTCATGAAGGGAATCCAAGCCAAGGCAAACGCTCGCACACCGTGATCATCACCTCACATGGCGCCGGTCCGTTACTCCGTGCCGAAGCTGCAGCCTTCAATGACCTAGCCGCTTTTGATGAGGCGATCCGCAAGGTCGAATTGCAGCTCCGGAAAAGGCATGAGCGCGCGGCCGACCATAAGCGAGAGAGTGTGCGCCTAATCCCAGTCGACCCCGATCTGATCTAGACCAATCGAGCTCGACCAACCGCCGGTTACGCTTTGCCCATGAGTCACGCTCACCGGCCTTGGGGATATCAGCCGCCAGAGGAAGGTCACTCCCCTGATTGGAAGTTACATCCCCAGACCGAGGCGATCCGAGCCGGTACAGAGCGAAGTGGTTTCGGCGAGACCAGTGAGGCGATGTATTTAACAAGTGGTTTTACCTATGACAATGCAGAACAAGCCGAACATGCATTTATAGATGAAGTTGATCATTACGTTTATAGCCGATTCGCAAATCCAACTGTTGCGATGTTTGAAAAACGCCTTGCAGCAATTGAAGGTGCGGAGTTTTGCGTTGCAACCGCAAGTGGCATGGCCGCAATGTTTGCATCAGTTGCCTCAATAGCAAGTGCTGGTGATCGAGTTGTTGCTAGTGCATCAATGTTTTCTTCTTGCCACGTTGTACTCACTGAAATTTTGCCACGCTGGGGAATAACAGTTGAATTAGTAAAAGGTAATGATGAAAAAACTTGGGCCGCTGCACTGGCTCAGCCAACTAAAGCTGTATTTATCGAAACTCCAAGCAATCCGCTTCTTGAGATTGTTGATATCAAGATGGTTAGCGATTTGGCGCATAAAGCCGGCGCAATTGTGATTGTAGATAATGTGATGGCATCTCCTGTTTTACAAAAACCGTTAGAACTTGGCGCAGATGTTGTTATGTACTCTGCTACCAAACACATAGATGGCCAAGGACGGGTTCTTGGTGGCGCAGTCCTCGGAAATTTTGAATATATCCATGAACATTTTCTCCCTTTCTTTCGTCATACCGGTCCGGCAATAAGTCCTTTTAATGCCTGGGTCTTGCTTAAATCTCTTGAAACAATGGAGATGCGTGTTGAGCGGATGAATTCAAATGCGCAAGAGATCGCTGAGTATTTAGATTCGCATGAAAATATAAATTGGGTTAGATATCCAGGAATTGGTTCACATCCCCAATTCAAAATTGCTCGAAGCCAGATGAGTGGTGGAGGAACAACAATAAGTTTTGAAGTTAAAGGCGATCAAAAACGTACTTTTGAGATCATGAATAATTTACATGTGATCGATATTTCAAATAATCTTGGCGATAGTAAAACTTTGATTACTCACCCAGCATCGACAACTCATCGCCGACTTTCACCTGAAGTTCGCGCCGAAATGGGAATAACCCAATCCGTTTTACGGTTGTCAGTGGGCCTTGAGCATCCAAGTGATTTACTACGCGATTTGGGTCAAGCACTTTCTTCTTAATCTCTACTTGGCGCGGTAGCCAGTCGGGCATTTTGGAGCAGTTCCAGAGACTTTTCGTGTCAATTTACCTTTTTTGCAGGTAATCGTTTTGACAACTTTTTTAGCAGCTACCTTCTTAACTGGCGCAGCAATATTAGAAGTAGTCGCCACCACTGGCTCAATGACTTTTTCCTGAGTTAACTTAACTTGGATTGTTGGTTGCGAGTAATTAAAACCATTTGCAGATAATTTGATGAACCCATTACTTTCATTTAAGACATTTGTTTCGACTGTTGTCTTCGCAGATGTACTTATGACTGAAATTGATGCTTTGAGTGGGGCTTTAGAAAAACCGTACATACATCGAGCTACTTGTGAATTCATCACTAAGTCATAACTTCCCAGCAAATCTTCACCCGTAGAAGTTAAATGCGGCGCAGCAACTTTGTACTCTAAAGATTGCGTATCAGTATTAAAAACCGGCGGTCCTGATGAGTACATAGATGCATTTGTAGTTACTAGTCCAGCAATTCCACTCTCAAGCTTTGTACACCTTTCAACATCACCTTTTGCGGATCCATCAATTGTCGAGATAGCCCAAGCCGATGGCATGGCAGCAGCACGGTCCCCAAGCAGTGGTAACCAACTTTTTAACTCAGCCAAAGTGTCATCAGTAAAAACTGAATTTGTGTCATTCAATACTGAGGTTTGGCTTAAATCTCCATTTATTGGTCCGAAGTAACCAGAGCCATATCTTGGAGGTTTGGAATATCGAAGTTTTAAATCTTCTGGCAATGAAGCCGTATCAACCCAGCCAAAAACTGTTGGAACTTTTATTGGGTTCGCAATTACTGAAAAATTCATCAATCCATCTTTAATTTCACTGGTGATCTCAGGAGTGCTAAACCTTCCATGCCACCAACCTGTTAACTGATTTTTAAATTTAGCACTAAATCCAAAAGCAATACCTTTGGGAAAAGCTTGAATCGTTAGACACTTTGTTGTGGTAGCAAATTGGCATGCCGGATCGATGCTATCTCCGTTAGTCATGCTGTAAGAAGTGTAAGTCTGCGTATTTATTGAAACTTTACTCGCAGAAAAATTCCCTGAAGTTATTGAGACCGGAAAAATGCCCGCTCTGGTTCGTCCAATAGTGAAAACGGATCCATTCCCGCCGCCTTGCATTTCAACTTTTAACATGTACTTGTCGCCACCTGCGTGAGGGGCCTCAGGTATTGAGAAAATTAATGGTGGTCCGCCTGTTGGTAATCCTTTAGTTGAATCACCAGCAAAATCATAAATCAATGAACTTTCAATTGGTCCTTCATAATTTACTTTTAACTCTTTGCCAGCCGCGTTACGAGCCGACATTCCTGTTACGCATTCACTAGTAATTTTCTCACTGCAAAGTTGTAAGTTGGCACTCATTTGTTGAATTACTGTTTTTGCACAAAGTGGATCAGTAAAAGATTTGCAAGCAGTAACACTTTCTACTTTATCTTTACTTCCATCTAGTGAAATTAAATAAGAAGAAAATCGTAAAAGTTCTAGTGACTGCTGAACTAAAATTCCATATTGGCCAGGTTTTGAAGCTGCGGTGCGCTTCCACTGTTCATCAATTGTCTGCGCAACATCAGCCGTTGCGGTTGTTTGGAATGAAATCAGCAGGCTCGCAGTAAGTAGGGCTATCGGTAGCTTTTTTAGGCTCACAATCGCTCACCTCTTCACTGCATCAGTTCAGCAACTTAATGAATAAGGCTACTTGAAAGGTCGAGATTGGGCTGGTGGCGGGTAAAGGATTTGAACCTTTGAAGGCAGAGCCGGGGGATTTACAGTCCCCTCCCATTGGCCGCTCGGGCAACCCGCCAGGGGATGAGAGCGGGCCAAGATTACCACCGCTGCCAGT
>JBILFD010000112.1:0-3888 GCA_044351765.1 Candidatus Nanopelagicaceae bacterium
GCATCTGCAAATCCGGCAGCCTTTACGACTGCAAGACATTCAGCAGAACGTACTCCACTCTTGCAATGTAAAACTATTGGGCGATCTTGCGGCAACTTTGATAGCACGGATCCATCAAGAAATTCTTGTTTTGGAATTAGTACTGAACCAGGAATTCTTACAATCTCAAATTCACTTGGTTCGCGCACATCAATCAAAATGAAGTTATCTTTGTTATCTAATTTACTCTTTAACTCAGTAACGGTGATTGTCGAACCTGTAACTGCGTCTGCTGCTTGTGTAGAAATCGCGCCACAAAAACCTTCGTAATCTTCCATCAATCCTTTTTGAGTTGCATTTGGGCCACAGATAACACAATTTGGATCTTTGCGGATCGCTACTTTGCGGTAACTCATCTCAAGTGCGTCATAAATCATTAACCGGCCAATTAGTGGTTCGCCAATTCCAGTAATTAATTTAATTCCTTCGGTTACTTGGATTGAACCAATTGATGCGCAGAGCACACCCAGTACGCCACCTTCGGCACAACTTGGCACCATTCCTGGTGGTGGTGGTTCTGGATACAAGCAACGGTAACAAGGGCCATGTTCAGACCAGAACACACTTGCTTGTCCATCAAAACGATAAATCGAACCCCAGATATATGGTTTTCTTAAAAGCACACATGCATCGTTAACAAGATAGCGCGTTGCAAAATTATCTGTTCCATCAATAATCAAGTCGTACTGTGAAAACAACTCCATCACATTTGAATTATCAAGTCTGGTTTCGTGGATAACAACATTTACATATGGGTTGATTTCAGCAACAGATTCTTTTGCGCTCTGCGCTTTACTTTTACCAATGTCACTTTGTCCGTGAATTATCTGACGTTGTAAATTTGATTCATCAACGACGTCATATTCAACAATTCCAAGGGTTCCGACTCCCGCGGCTGCTAAATACATCAATGCGGGTGACCCAAGGCCTCCTGCGCCAACACAAAGCACCTTCGCAGCCATTAAACGACGTTGTCCAGTCATTGCCACGTCAGGAATGATCAAATGGCGGCTATATCGGCGAACCTGTTCGACAGTTAATGGTGGTCCGGGTTCAACGAGCGGGGCGAGGGAATCAACTGGCTTCATGGGCTAATCCTGCCATCTTTCGCCAACTACCTTCGCACGTGCCCTAACATCACCTTGTGACTTCTACTCCTATCGATCCTTTAGGCGCTAAACAGCGCTTGCCTCGAGATGAGCGCCGGGCCCAGCTGCTTACCGCCGCCCTCGAAGTATTTACCGCCGCGGGTTATCACGCCGCCGCCATGGATGAGATTGCCGATCGCGCCGGGGTAAGTAAGCCAGTTTTATATCAACACTTTCCAAGCAAGTTAGATCTCTACTTGGCAGTCTTAGATCTTCATGTTGATTCACTTGTTTACACAATTCAACGCGCAATTGCTTCAACTCATGACAACGCTGATCGCGTGCGCGCAACAGTTGATGCCTACTTTAATTTTATTGAAGAAGAAGGTGAGGCATACCGCTTACTTTTTGAAAGCGATATGAATGTCGAGCCTGCAGTTCGCGAACGTTTGTCACGGATGACCTATGACTGTGCAGCTGCAGTTAGCGCAATCATCGCCGCAGATACTGGAATTCCTGAAGAAGCAGCAATGTTGCTCGGTGTCGGTTTAATTGGAACAGCACAATTCACTGCAAGGTATTGGTTAGAGCGAGATGGTCGTGTTCCGCGAAAAGCTGCGGCTGATCTTGTTGCGAATCTTCAGTGGCGGGGCATTTCCGGTTATCCGTTACATAATTAATCAAGTAATCCTGCAAGATCAGACACAGACAGATAAGGTATGAGTATGACTACAGCAAAGAAATCATCAGTTTCAGCTAGCAGCAATGACCGTGCCGAGATCCGTATTGGGGTTTCAGATAATGCACGTGAGTTAACAATCGAATCAACACTTTCCGCCGGTGAAGTTGAAGCACTTGTTGCAAAGTCAGCATCCAGCGATGCGCCATTACTTTTGCAAGATGAAAAAGGTAGAACAGTTATTGTTCCAGCAAACAAAATTTCTTATGTAGAAATTAGCCCTCGTGCAATTCGCAAAGTTGGTTTTGGTACTGATTAATTCTTAAAGCTGGAAAGTACTGAAGATGTCTCCAAGATAGTAAAGAGTTAACTTAAAACCCTTGAGATTTCTAGTAGTTTTAAATGAGTAATTTCCATCATCTTTCGTACGAACTTTATAAACAATGGTCTTTGATCCTTTTTTACTGGCCTTAATAATCACTTCTTCTTCTTCAATATTTGAACTCACCCAAATTGTGGTTATGCCGTTAGAGGTTCTCTTTGCCTTCATGGCGGCGTAAGGAGCTTCTTCTTCCCCATCAAAAGTTTGATCATCTGAATTCTCAGGCAAATTAGTATTTTGATTTGAACCTGAAGAACTCTTAATCGAGGATTGCAAAGAAGAGGAGGCGATCAAGTACTCCTCAGAGGATTTAAACAACTTCACTAAATCTTGGCAATCTGGATATTTTTTTAAATCCTGCAAAATAGTTGTACTCACATCTCTGAGTTTCGTGTCTAATGATATTGAATAAGTTAAATAACTATTCATTACATCAGGAGCAAGTTTTGCATTTGGGATTCCAACAGCTTTCATCTTCGCAACAAATGCCGAAAATTCAGAAGATACAGCGCTAAGTAAATTTGAGTAAGCATTAAACTTTGAGGAACATGTGGCAACATTTGAATTTAGCGGAAGCGAGGAAAACTTACTAAAGCCATTAGAAATTGCTTTATCCATGCGGGTCAATGCCTGATTTAGAATTGCACCTTTCCCAAAATAGCCATCTACTTTTGCAATTAGTTGATCTTCAGATGGAGTACCTTTGCAAACTGCTTGTAATTTGCCACCATAATAATTATTCTGCGAAGCACCCAAATTCTGATTCGCATACTCGATTTTTCCTTTGAATATGTCAATCATTTGATCCCAAGTTGCGACTCTTTTTTGGGCTGCATACTCTAGTAATAAATCAAAACTTGACCATTGTGAGGTGATGTAATCCATATACTGCAACTGTCCAGTGGCAGAAGATATGAAATCATTTACAACATTGTCACAACCGGCCTGATCTACAACGTAGGTACCGGGTAGTTTCAGAGTTTTAACAGCTACCAATAAATTGGCTTTCCCATTTACGACTCGGCTGTTCAAATCATTAACCAAGCCGTTGTACGAAGCAACAACGCTGGTATACATCTGTTTACCGTCTGCCTCCTGCAAGCAAGAACTCTCTAAATTTCCACTCTTTAATTGCATTGCAGCAGCGGTGAATACATCCTGGACATATGCGTTGGAGCTATTTAAGTAAGCGTTTGCTTCGTCAACCGTTTTCACACTCATGGCACTAAAAAACTTGATCGCTGATGCACTTGACCCAAAGAGGGAATCAAAGTTATTTAATTCTTGGTAAGCTTCTGCAAAACTATTTCTAATAGTGGCAATTTGTTTAGAGCAAGCAGACCCTTCGCCTGACTTGGAATTCTTTAGAACTGAAAGAGATATTTGCAATTCAACAGCGTCAAATTTCATATCCCCCGATTGGGAAACTGTAATGCTGCAATTTCCTTCACTATTAAAGGTGAGGGTATTTCCCGAAATAGCGCAGACGAGCTCTGATCCTTTTGTAACAGATTTTGTTAAAGGCAGACCGCATGTCACATTTGCCTTAATGAAATCCACTGGCACGGTTGTCATGGCATATATAGATTTAGGGTCACCGGCGTAAACTGCATTAATACTTTGTGGAATTTTTGGCACTTCGGTACGGGTGGTACAAGTAATAGTTATCGAACCATTGGAATTTCCAACTGCATCTATTT
>JBILFD010000113.1:0-3868 GCA_044351765.1 Candidatus Nanopelagicaceae bacterium
CAAAGTTGGATTTCTTTTGAGAACTTCCAACCAGGGTAACCAGTGATCTCCTTTAGAGTTAATGCTGATAAGCCATTTTTTATCAACTAACCATTGCCAAATTTCATCTCCGATATCCTGCAAAATACTCGCGTCCTCAGTGCTGAATATATAAAGGGATATTCCCACAAAACCTTGATTAGCCAAGGATTCAAGTTTGCCCAACGATAGATCCGATGCCTGCAAAAATCCTAGAGGTGAAATCCACGAGTGCGTTAGTTTTAAATTTGCAATATAGGCATTATTTCCTATAGCCCAGGGTTCGCCTTCATATCCAACTACTAAAGCCCGACTTATGGCGAACTTTTCAACTATAGCCAAATAGGTTTCTAATGTGTTTTCACCAGAATTTTGATAGCCATTTTCAAATAGATGGATATGACTATCAGCCAACATTAGAGGTGACGACTTTTCTTAAAACTTCCAGAAATCTGTTGACATCATTTTCATCGTTATACCCGTGAATAGAAACTCTTATTCGGCCCGCATTTGACATCGCATGAATGCCCGCAGAATGTAGTGCATTATTGATTTCTTCGTACTTGGAATGTTTAAATGCAATTATTCCCGATGGCAATACTGGATTTGCTGGCCCAAGCAATTCGACAGGTAATTCTGCTACTCCACTTCTGCATTGCTCTACTAGTTTTTTACAATGTGAATCTATCTCTTGGACTCCAATTTCAGAGATATAAGTTAAAGCCGCATTTATTGCATATATTGCCGGATAATTGGGCATTCCGACCATGAAACTATCGGCGCCTTTCTTGTTTATCACTTTCTCAAATCTGGAATCATCAAAAGCATTTTCTACGTTAAACCATCCTCCTGCTGGAACGCTCCATTCATCTGCTCGTTCAGGAGATACTCCAACTAAGCCACCACCATGTGAGGCCAATAGCCATTTATGTGTTGAACTAATAATCAAGTCAGCTTTTTTAACATCTAATGGGATCCTGGCCAGTGCTTGAGTTACATCCACTGCCAACATGGCATTGGAATTTTTACGAATTACTTCCGATACCTCATTTATATCGATGCGAAAACCATTATAAAAACTTACTAAAGAGGTATTCACAAGTTTCGTTTTTGGATTCAATAATTTAGCTAAATCGGCAACATCAAGAATGCCATCTCTACTCCTCCAAACTTTTACCGTTGCAGGAGAGGAATTGTTCAGCCAAGGTGTTGCACCTGCTGGAAAATCCAAGTCATTGATAATTACTTCATCACCAGTTTTTAAGCGCAAAGCTAAATATGCCAAGTTGTAAGCCTCAGATGAGCAGGAACAAATCCCTATGTTCTCACTCTGGAGACCCATAAATTGTCCAATTTTGCTTCTTGCCTGACTCCATTGTTCTTGGTGAAGCAAGCGCCCATCCATTCCTATCAACTTATCTTCGCCATACTGTTTAAGCGCATCTAGCACAGCTCTCGGCGGGATGCCTTCAGCCGCCGTGTTCAAATAAATCCGATCGGCCATCGATGGAAAATCGCGAATTCTACTTTCAGGGTTCAACATTTTAGACTCCCTCGGATTTAGTAAACGAGATTAAGTTATCTAGCCACTTCTGCATTGCGCAAGCATCTTCATATCTGGCTCCAAGAGGAACACTTAAATTACCTTCAATCACTTTCAAGAAATGTTGTATCTCCTCTCGGAGAGCAAAATCAAAATGATTCATGGCCCCTTCGTTATTTGGGGACGGAACATTTATCTTACGTATTCCGCTTTCAGTAGTAACTGAAATAACTCCACTGTCATAAATCAGATTCACCAGCCAACCATCACCATAGAGTGAAATCTCATCAATGCCACCAACAGTTCCATTAGGTATGTGAAAGTTAGCCGTGAAGGAGGAAATGACGTTATCAGCCCAAGCAATCTGTGCTTGAGCCCAATCAACACCACCTTGCGCATGTTCACGTGTTTGCGCCGAAAAATTGATCGGTGCTTGACCGTCTAAGAGTTTGAAGACTGTATATAGATCATGAATCATGGTCAATGTAAATGGAGATTCACCAGGATAATTTGTGCGATGGTCTGCAGATCTCTGTCTCGAGCAATTTATAGCATTAATTTTTCCAAGTTTTTTAACTTCTTCGCATAGCATTTGAAATTCGAGATTCCAAAGTAAAATATGGCCAAGCATTAAATTTGATGAATCTTTTTGCACATAACCACTTAGATTTTGAGCTTCTGCAAAGGAATTGGCTAAGGGCTTTTCTAAAAGTACTTTAAATCCTAACTCCAGCAATCGCTTACTTATTGCTACATGAGAGTTTGTACTCGAAGCAACAATCCAAGCCTCAACATTTGAATCCCGTAATCCGGTCTCTAAATCACTAAAAAAAGCAACCTTTTTACCTGTGTAATATCTCCTAGCTTTTTCTAAATTAGCCGCATGCGGTTCAATCACCACAGCAATTTCGGCTCCTTCAATGTAGGAGAGTTGCTGAGCATGGGAAAATCCCATGTTTCCAAAACCAATAATTCCAATTTTCATATTTGCAATTTCATTTGCAATCCAATTTCATAATTTGTCCGTATACAACAACCGCTTTTTCTAATTCTTCGAGTTCAATCCATTCATCTTTTGTATGGGCTTGGTCAATACTTCCGGGACCAAGAACAACCGCAGGCAAGCCAGCAATTGAATATGTTGAGGCATCTGTTCCATAACCTGCCCCTAAAAGTTCTGGTGAAAATCCTAAGGAGTCAAGCGAATTACTAATTAGCTGTGAGAGGTTGATATTACTCATTGGGTCAAGTGGAAAATCTATAAATGGTTCAGAAGTTTCTATCTCAATTGAAGAATCCATAGCGGAAATAGAGTCAAGAACAACTTGTATAGATTTGCGAACTTCCATCGGATCCTCCCCGGGCAAAATCCGGCGATCAATCTCTATTTCACAAATACTCGGAATTATATTTACGGCACTTCCGCCAGTGATTGTGTTAATCGAGCAGGCTGATCTTCCAGTTAATGCATGGGCAGTGTTAATCTCTGCACAATAGATTTTTTCAAATTCTAAAATCAACTTAGCCATTCCAGATATGGCACTTTTGCCATTTGCTGGATTTGAAGAATGAGCCGCAACTCCTTTAGTTCGAATTTTCCAGCGCAACACTCCATTGTGCGCTACCACTAATTTGCACATTGTTGGTTCGCCAACAATAACCCCATACGGTTTCCACGGAAGCTTTGATAACTGTTTTTCTATAAATGCATTAGCTCCAGTTTTAGAAATTTCTTCATCTGTTACAAAAAGCAGTGCGATGTTATTTGGTTTATGTGATTGTTGGGAATAATTCTTCAATGCCCACAATATGCTGGCTCCACTTCCTTTGGTGTCGGAAGTTCCTCTCCCATAGATTTTCCCTGCAATTACCTGAGTTTCAAAAGGATTTACCGTCATATTCTCTACATCTACCGTGTCAGCATGAGATTCGAATAGCAGCCACGGGGCATCCTTGTGTACTTGATAAGTAATTAAAAGATTAAAACTCAAATCTTCTGGATTCCTGGCAATGGGTAACCTCGAACTCTCAAATCCCCACTGTAAGGCGTAATTCTCCAACTGTTCCATCATCGCTTTTTCAGGGAAATGTCGTTGCGACATGTATTCATTCACAGTATCAAAAGCCACCATTTCACTTAGGAGCTCAGTTACCGAACTAGGAGTTTTACTCATTACACGGCAAACCAATTACTAAATCTTGAACAATCCATTTCAAATTCGATCTCAGATACAGGTGGCTTAGTTAGCCAAGAGGTATATCCATGCACATTAATCGCTGGAAGTTTTTTTGAAATCAATTCTTGCA
>JBILFD010000114.1:0-3863 GCA_044351765.1 Candidatus Nanopelagicaceae bacterium
GCAGTGATGATGCTATTCCTGTTTATTTTGATGTTAGTGGGCGTTGATTCAGCAGATTCATTAGTTGAAACTATTAAAGGGCAAAGAATTCTGGGAATTGTTGCCGCGATTGGTGTAGCTAGTTTGCTAATTGCTTTAGTTTCAAAAGGAAATCTTGGCCGACCATTTGTTGGTCTACTGATGGCAAATGGTGAAGGCAATGTTGAAGGAATTGCCAGACTGATTTTCGTTCAGTATGTATGGGCATTTGAAGTTATTTCGGCGTTACTAATTACTGCAGCTATCGGTGCAATGGTTTTAGCCCATCGCGAACCAGATTCAGATAAGAAGGATCAACGTGCCTTGTCTGAAGAGCGGGTGCGTCAAACCTCGCAGCCAGCAGCTGGATTACCTGGGCCAGGAACTTTTGCTCGTCACAACGCGGTTGATATTCCAGCATTGTTACCTGATGGAACGACCTCAGATTTATCTGTTTCAGATGTAATCGCTGCACGTGGCCATTTGGCGAAACCAGCGGATTACAACTTTATCGAAACCTCCGATGAAGACAGAGAGGAGAGGTAATCATGAATCCGATGAATTACATCTATCTCTCTTGCATCTTATTTTCACTTGGGGCTGCGGGAGTTTTGTTAAGACGAAATGCAATTGTTGTTTTCATGTGTATTGAATTAATGCTTAATGCTGCAAATCTTGCCTTTGTGACTTTCTCTCGCATGAATGGATCTCTGGACGGACAAATAGTTGCCTTTTTCACCATGGTCGTGGCCGCGTGTGAAGTAGTTGTGGGACTTGCGATCATTGTGACGATTTATCGTTCGCGTCGATCCGCCTCAGTTGATGATGCAAGATTGTTGAGGCTCTAATGGTTTCAGGAACTAGTAGCACTTTAGTTTACTTAATTGCGATTCCACTATTTAGTTCAGCCTTTTTATTACTTGGTGGCCGCGCTTTAGATCGAATCGGACATTTGATCGGTACCGCAGCTTCTGCCGGTTCATTTGCTGTGGCATTGTTTGAGTTAAATAAAATGCTTGGACGAGATGAAGAAGCACGCGGAGTAACCCAGCATCTATTTACTTGGATCAATGTTGGATCATTTAAAGTAGATGCAACATTGTTACTTGATCAACTTTCTATTTGCTTTGTTCTTTTGATTACTGGTGTTGGAACACTGATTCACATTTACTCAATTTCATATATGTCTCACGACATTGACCGCCGCCGTTTTTTTGCATATCTAAACCTCTTTATTGCTGCAATGCTCCTATTGGTCCTAGGTGATTCATACCTGAACCTTTATGTTGGATGGGAAGGTGTGGGCCTTGCCTCATACCTATTAATAGGTTTCTGGAATCAAAAGCCAACCTATGCAACTGCGGCGAAAAAGGCGTTTGTTGCTAATCGAGTTGGAGATGTTGGTCTATCTCTTGCAGTCATGATCGCATTTGTGCAATTTGGCTCAGTAACTTTTGATGGTGTTGCTAAGGGAATTGAAAGTGGCTCAGCAAGTTCAACTGCTCTTAATGCAATGGGTGCGGCAATCTTGCTCGCAGCCGTTGGTAAATCGGCGCAATTCCCACTGCAGGCTTGGCTTGGCGATGCCATGGCTGGACCAACTCCAGTTTCAGCATTAATCCATGCCGCAACAATGGTTACCGCTGGCGTCTATTTAATATCTCGATCAAATTTTGTTTTTGACAACGCACCTACAGCGCAACTTCTAGTAGTAATTGTTGGAGCTGTGACTTTGCTCTTTGGTGCCGTTATCGGCATGGCCAAAGATGACATTAAGAAAGCATTGGCAGCATCAACTATGTCGCAGATTGGTTACATGATTTTGGCTACTGGTTTGGGACCCGCTGGTTATGCATTTGCAATGATGCATTTGCTTACACACGGCTTCTTTAAAGCCGGAATGTTCCTCGGTGCTGGTTCTGTAATGCATGGAATGAACGACGAAGTGGATATGCGCAAATACGGCGCACTCCGAAAGGTTATGCCGATTACTTTTGCAACATTCGGGCTTGGATATTTGGCAATTATTGGAATCCCACCATTTGCTGGCTTCTATTCAAAAGATAAGATTATTGAAACTGCTTTTAATGCTGGTGGCAGCAAAGGAATCATTCTTGGTTGCATAACTTTGCTCGGTGCAGCAATCACCGCGTTTTACATGACCCGCGTGATGTTGATGACTTTCTTTGGTACTAAGCGTTGGGATTCTGAAGCACATCCACATGAATCTCCGTGGTTAATGACGATACCGATGATTTTGTTATCCGTAGGTTCTGTTACCACTGGATACATTTTTTACAGCGGCGATCGATTAAAGAACTTCCTAGCACCCGTAGTCGACTCCCATCATCATGAACATGAAACTCACCTACTGGAACCAATAGTTGTAACCGGACTTGCGATGACTGCGGTTGCAATAGGCGTTTCTTTTGCAGTAGCAAAATACGGACGCAAAGCTATTCCAGTATCCGCCCCAACTGATGTCACGGTGTGGACCAAAGTTGCACGTCGAGATTTATTGCAAGATGATTTCAATGAAGCCGTTTTTATGCGTCCAGGGCAATCACTAACAAGAGTCCTTGCGTTTCTCGACAAGAGGGTAGTTGATGGCGCTGTTAGTGGGGTAGGAGCAATGACACTTCGACTAGCTGGTGATCTTCGGAAGACTCAGACTGGATATGTTCGTTCTTATGCATTACTGATCTTGCTTGGAACCGTTGCAATTCTCACCGCAATTTTGGTGGTCACCCTATGAATATCTTGACAATTTTAGGTCTGCTTCCTCTTGTTGGAAGTGCAGCAGTATTTTTACTTCCTAAAGGTAGTGATTTACTAGCTAAGCAAGTTGCTCTGGCAGTTTCCATAGTTGTGGCAATTGCTGGATTGGGAATGGCATTATCTTTTGATCGTTCTGTCTATGGATTTCAATTTGTCGAAAAACATCAATGGATTCCGGCTTTTGGGATTAATTACGCTTTAGGTGTGGATGGAATCTCCCTTCTATTAATTTTACTAGCGCTTGTGCTAACTCCAATAGTTATAGCGGCATGCTGGAACGAGGCCGAGGGCGGGCGTTGGTCAGTTAAGAACTTCTTTGGCTTAATTCTTATTCTTGAAACTATGATCGTGGGAGTTTTTGCTGCTACAGACATTTTCCTTTTTTATGTATTTTTTGAAGCAATGCTCATCCCGGTCTACTTCCTCATAGGTGGTTATGGAACCGGAGAGAGAGCAGCTGCGGCAGTAAAATTCTTGCTTTACTCGCTATTTGGCGGGTTATTGATGCTCGCATCAATAATTGGATTGTATGTAATTAGTGGTAACCAATTCCAGGAACCTACTTTTGATGTCACTGCACTCTCACAATTAACTATTGATCCAGTGACGCAGCGAATGTTGTTCCTAGGTTTCTTTATTGCATTCGCAATCAAGGCACCACTTTGGCCATTCCATACTTGGTTGCCAGATGCAGCGCGCTCTGCAACACCAGGAACATCCGTTCTACTCCTTGGTGTTTTAGACAAAGTCGGAACTTACGGAATGATCCGCTTCTGTCTTTCACTTTTCCCAGAAGCATCTAAAGAATTCGGCCCAACAATTATTGTGCTGTCCCTAATTTCAATTTTCTATGGGGCCTTTTTGGCTATCGCTCAAGGAACATCATCTGGTGATGGAAATATCAAAGCTTTGATTTCTTACACTTCAATCTCACACTTCGGTTTCATAACACTTGGCATTTTTGCCTTTACGCAGCAATCACATTCTGGTGCCACTTTGTACATGATCAATCATGGCTTCTCAACAGCAGCATTGTTCTTAATCGCTGGCTGGATGATTTCACGTAG
>JBILFD010000115.1:0-3862 GCA_044351765.1 Candidatus Nanopelagicaceae bacterium
AATGGGGGATTACAACAGCGCAAATGTTTTAATGGCCCTCGCTCTTGCAGTAGAAAGTGGAATAGATCCATTATCAGCAGCAAATGCATTAAGTAATGCAAAAGGTGCACCAGGAAGAATGGAATCAATTGAATTAGGACAGAGATTTAGCGCCGTAATTGATTATGCACACACTCCAGATGCGGTAAGTGCAGCGCTAAAAGCTGTTCGAAGTTCCACAAAAGGAAGGATCATCGCGGTACTTGGGTGTGGTGGAGATAGGGATGCAGCAAAGCGTCCATTGATGGGACAAGCCCTGATTTCAGGGGCAGATTTAGCGATCTTCACTAGCGATAATCCAAGAAGTGAAGATCCGCTTTCAATTCTTAATCAGATGCACGAGGGAATGAAATTAACAGAGAATCATTTTGTAATTGTCGATAGAAGTGAAGCAATAAAATTTGCAATAGAGAATGCAGTAGAAGGTGACTGCGTTCTAGTGCTTGGCAAGGGTCATGAAACCGGACAAGAGATCAAGGGAAAAATTTCACCTTTTGACGACAGAGTCGAATTAAAGAATGCCATTAAGTCCGCTAGGTCTGCAAAATGATTCCATTGACTATCTCTCAAATTTCGGAACTAATCTCAGGAAAAATCGTAGGTGACGGAAACAAACTCATCACAGGAGCAGCCTTTTTCGATTCCCGAGAAATTGTTTCAAATGGCATTTTCCTAGCGTTCAAAGGCGAGCATGTAGATGGTCATGATTTTGCGATAAACGCTTTGAAAGGCGGAGCTGGAGTAGTTATTTGCACCCAGGAAACTGGCGATACGTGCATAGTCGTACCAGATGTTGTCGAGGCAATAACTAAATTAGCAGCACATGTAAGACAAATGATTCGTGGAATGAAAGTTATTGCCATAACTGGGTCTCATGGAAAAACAACGACTAAAGATTTATCTAAACACTTATTGTCCATGATGGGGGAGACGATTGCTCCTAGATCTTCATTTAACAATGATTTGGGTGTTCCAATTACGATTCTAGAATGTACTACTGATACGAAATTTTGTATTTTAGAAATGGGTGCGCGTAATTTAGGTGACATTTCTAAATTGGAGCGAACTTTTCTTCCAGATATAGGCGTGGTACTCGGTGTAGGAAGTGCCCATATTGGGGTTTTTGGTTCACGAGAAATTATTGCTGCTGCAAAAAGTGAAATGGTGAAAAATTTAGAATCTTCAAAAATTGCAATTTTAGGTTCATACGACGATCTAACAATCAACATGAGCAAATTAACCAAGGCTAAAGTCATGACTTTTGGCGAGAATTCAAATAACGATGTAAGAGCTACTGATGTTGAAATTCGTGAAGGATTTGCTCATTTTGATTTAGTAACCTCTTTCGGCCGCGAAAGCGTTGCGCTAAGACAAGCCGGAAGACATCAAGTTGCAAATGCTTTGGCTGCGGCGGCTATAGCAACTGCCCTTAACTTGCCGATCGATAAAATTAGCGCTGGACTATCAACAGCCGAAAGCTCAAGTAAATGGCGAATGGAATTACATGAAGTAGCAGGAAGATTAATAATTAATGATTCTTACAACGCTAATCCAGAAAGCATGTTTGCAGCCCTTGACGCATTGCGACTATTCGCACAAGAGCGTGGAGGACGTGCCTGGGCATTTCTCGGCAAAATGCATGAACTTGGAGAGTATTCATTGGCAGGACATCGCGAGGTTACTCGCAAAGCCATCGATTTAGAGATCGACCATTTAGTGGCGGTAGGAACGAAGGATTACCAAATTGAAAGTGAGTTGGGCTCGACTGAAATTTTGGTAGTGGAAAACATCGAGAGCGCAAGGGAAATGGCAACGGGAAGTGAAGCCGGAGATGTGATACTTGTCAAAGGTTCCAGAGCTGAGGGGTTAGAAAAATTAGCAGAACTGTTAATTGGGGATATAAATGATTTACCTACTGAAAAAAGTGAAGGCTAACCACCGATGAAAGGAATATTACTTTCAGGTGCGCTTGCATTTTTGTTTGCGTTGTTTGCTACCCCTCTTGCGATAAAACTTTTAGTTAAAAAAAGTTATGGACAATTCATAAGAGATGACGGTCCTACGACTCATCACACCAAACGCGGAACCCCCACAATGGGCGGCACAGTAATAATTTTTTCGGTCATTTTTGCATATTTTATTTCTCATTTACTTACTGGCAGAGAACCTACGGTCTCTGCGCTTTTGGTTTTAGGTCTAATGTCCGGTTTAGGTTTTGTCGGATTCTTGGATGATTGGCTGAAAGTCTCTCGTCAGCGTTCATTAGGATTACGCGCAAGGTCAAAAATGTTTGGCCAAAGTGTGGTTGCAATTGCATTTGCTTGGGCGGGTTTAAATTTTCCAGATGACACTGGATTGACGCCAGTCTCGCTGCATTTGTCAACGGTGCGAGATACGTCGCTTAAATTAGGAGCAGTCGCAGTCATTATTTGGGTGTTCTTAATGATTGTAGCGACAAGCAACGGTGTGAATTTAACTGATGGCTTAGATGGACTTGCAACCGGAGCATCAGTGATGAGCTTCATCGCTTTTGTTTTAATTGGAGTTTGGGAGTTTGGACAAAGCTGCACAGTTTCACCCGGATTGAAATGTTATTTGGTGGAACGCCAGCCCAGCGAAAATATTTATGGGTGATACTGGCTCTCTAGCTTTGGGTGGAGCTCTAGCGGGACTGGCTGTAACTTTGCGAACTGAACTGTTGTTGGTTCTCATCGGTGGATTATTTGCAATAATTACTTTATCTGTGATTTTACAAGTTGGTTATTTCAAGGCGACCAAAGGAAAGCGACTGTTTCGAATGGCGCCATTGCAACACCATTTTGAATTGCTTGGTTGGGGTGAAGTAACAATCGTGATCCGTTTCTGGATTATTGCAGGACTTTGTGTTGCTGCAGGTCTTGGTCTGTTTTACGCTGATTGGGTCGCTGGATAGATGAAACAAGAGATCTTGGTTGCTGGACTTGGGGTAACCGGAGTAGCTACCGCTAAATCTTTAGCCAAATTAGGTAAGAGCGTTTTAGTTTATGAAGAAGATTCGTCTGCTGCGATGCAAATCAAGGCTGATGAAATTAGATTAATGGCGAATATTGATGTCACTTTTTCACAACCTGAAACCTTGCCTAAGTTGATTATTACTTCGCCAGGTTGGAAGCCAAGTCATCCGGTATTGATCCATGCTTTAAGTAGCGGTTGTGAAGTGATTAGTGAAGTTGAATACGCGTGGAGAATTGATCAAGAAAGTGCCAAACCCAAAACTTGGATCGGACTAACTGGCACCAATGGAAAAACCACAACGGTAGGTATGGCTGAAGCAATCTTTAAAGCAGATGGCAAGAAAGCCGTGGCTTGTGGAAACATCGGCAAAACTGTCATTGAGGTAATCACAGGTGACGAAGTCGTTGACTACCTGATTCTGGAACTTTCTTCTTTCCAATTACATTGGTCAGATCAACTTCGGCTTCATAGTGCAGCAATTTTAAATATCGCAGATGATCATTTGGATTGGCATGGAACTTTCGCTGAGTA
The DNA here is from genome assembly GCA_044351765.1 of Candidatus Nanopelagicaceae bacterium. Taxonomy (GTDB): domain Bacteria; phylum Actinomycetota; class Actinomycetes; order Nanopelagicales; family Nanopelagicaceae; genus UBA3012. Next base: position 3,565 of record JBILFD010000115.1, read on the forward strand.
TCTGGCTGCTAAAAAACGCATCACAGATGGAGCAAACCTCATCATAATTAATCGTGATGATCGGCACTTAAATAGCCTCGAATTCAACGATGACCAAAGAGTTGTTAAATTCACACTAGATGCTCCACGTCCCGGTGAAATTGGCGTTGTTGAGGAACTCTTAGTTGATCGAGCTTTTGTGGAGGACCCGCAAGAAGCAAGTGCGCTTGCTGAACTATCTGACATCAACCCACAAGCACCTCACAATGTTGCCAATGCCTTAGCGGCGATGGCATTGGCACGAAGTTGTGGTGTCAAA
>JBILFD010000116.1:0-3854 GCA_044351765.1 Candidatus Nanopelagicaceae bacterium
TCCCTCTAACCATTCGCTAACCAGAACTTTGTCCGATGCCATTACAACTTTTGGAATAGCTATATCTGGATCGCCCTCAAATTCAAGAGCATAAGCACGTTGAGCTTTTGCCTCATATTGATAATCGACCTCTTCAATAATTCGAGCACGTAACTCTTCAAGCAGTGGTCCCATTTCCAAGCCAGGCATAAATAATTGAAATATTTTTGCAAAACGTTGAATTTGATTTAAATCTGAAATGAGAGCTTCAGCTGCACCTGGGTATTGCACCTTGACTGCAACAACTCGTCCATCTTTCCAAACACCTTTGTGAACTTGTCCAATAGATGCTGAAGCAACCGGTTTGTCAGTGAACGATGAGAAGTTATCTCGCCAATCTTCACCTAATTCTTTTGCAAGTACTTGATGCACAACTCGAGCCGGCAGCGGCGGTGCAGATTCTTGTAATTTAGTTAATGTTTCACGATACGGAGCGGCTATCTCTTCCGGGAGAGCAGCTTCAAATACTGAAAGCGCTTGACCGAATTTCATCGCGCCACCTTTTAGTTCACCCAATACTTGGAAAACCTGACGTGCAGTTTTTTCTTGGATTTCAGATGAAACTAAAGCGTTTGATTGACCGATTAATTGTTTGCCTAGGCCAACTGCACTGCGTCCGGCAAGAGAAAGTGGCAGCGAAGCTAACCTTGCACTTCGAACTTTTGTGCTGGTCTGCAATGAATCTTTTTTAACATTCTTTTCATCGCTGGACATTTGGCTAATTGTGCTAGATAGCCACAATCATCGCCAATTGAAAATTAGATTTGTTGTGCCGCGTGCGGGCATCAACATTCAATGAATATGTGATCTCTCCCTCACCTATCGATTTTTACACGCCGGCAATGCGTTATTCCAGTATTCCTATTGGCAGAACTATTGCCAAGAGCATCCGCAAAGTGGGTGCCTGCTCCACCTGCGGATTATTGGGTGCGTTAATTCAGAAGCTGAGTAAGTAATGGTTTTCCCCCGCAATTGAAATTGGGACGATCTTTGATTTTCTGCTTTGTTTTGGTCCATTGAATCCATTCGGCTCATTTGGTCCACTCGATCTGGGTGAACAAGTTGATCCAATTGTGCAAGTGCAAAAATCGCTCCAATACTTGCTCCAAGCATCGCTAAAGGCGAAGAGAGTTCTCGCCTACGGTCAAGAAAATGCGCAAGGCTGACGCTATTCCAATTTGGATCGCGATCGAGACAGTGCAGATCAATACATCGCGGACAGGCATCTTTACCAGGATTAACAAAAGGACCAAAAGTTAAGTTGTCTCTATCAAGTCCATCAATTAGAAAAAACGGCGTATTGCCTCGCATCCACTCTGCAAGTAATTCTGGATCTGGCGGTGATGTCGCAATGATCAAGGAGGAGTTTTTAACTTGGTTCGGATTGCTTCCGTGGTTCACATGGCTCAAATTATTTACATTTTTACTTTGGGCGTTCTCTCGAGATTGATCAATCAATACTTCATTTCTGGTACGACCAACATCGGAAAGTCGTAAGTAACCTCCAACAATGTCTTCGATTGTGATTTTTCGATTGTCATCACTTATTACAGTACCAACACCACTTGCCAAGAGAATCCCCGACAATGCAAAACCAATTCGATTTAATTTAGAGACAAAGACAGTAGAAGTTAGGCGTTTTTCCATACTTTCTTGCTGACCTATGGAGCTGGATTGTTGGTACCAATCCATAAGTTGCATCTCGGGCAGAAGTTTTTGGTTAGAGATTTTTCCAAAAGTCACAAAAGATGAACAATTTAAAGTTGAGATTAGTTCAATCAAATCTGACGCTAAAATTCCCACCGAGGTCGCTATCGAATTTATAGATTTACTTCCATCGCATAATGCCAATGCCGCGCGCGCACCAGGCAGATCGATAATTAATGCATCATCGAAAGTCCCCACAAATAATCCGTCAGTTCTAGGCGAAACCAATACTCCAACTTTTAACCGTGGAAAATCAGCACCAGAAATACTCTGATTTGAACTTTTAGTTGGATTGCCAGTTAGCTCATCATTTATTTTCTCGTTAAACATAGAAGGAGCCTGACATTTGCCAGGCTCCTTCGTACTTTTTGCTCACAAACCAACTTTGGGGTGAATCTTCGTCACATCTGATGTGCCTAGAGATTCGCCCTAAGTGGTCGTGAAATTTAAATCTCCTGCGTCTTGCTTGGAGGGCTTACGCCTTACCCAAGATACGACACATGGTGGTGTTGCATGTTGGGCACTTGCCCTTTGCCATGCGACGGCCTGATTCTGAAACATTTACATCACCAGTGAAGTTGCGCTTCGCTTTGCACTTAACGCAATATGCCTCGCCGGTATAAGTCTCTACTGCCATGGGATCCTCCTGAAAGTTGGAACAAGGTGAAACAACTAAAGAGCACGGTACCGCCTGACCCACGCTCAAACCCCAGTATTTACCCTCAACGACCTGCTTTTCTGGGAAATCTTCGGCTCAAAGTAGCCACTGGCGCACTCAAACTTGGATAAATATCCTTTTTGTTGGCTTTTGTCGCTTTCCCCGCCGTTTTAGGCTGAGATCTCGCCCAAAGTGAGCAATGCCAGCTGCCCACTGCCAGTGGTGCCGTTACTTCCTTTACTACCCTCAGCGCCCACCTGAGTGCTGGGTAACTGCTTCGGCGGCTCAACTTGGGAGTCCCTTGGATTCTCGAGAGCGGGCTGGATTTGAGCATCGGTTTGTTTTTGGAGCGGTTCATCGGCTCGCCCCAGATCTTGATCAAGATCTTCATCCAGACGAATTTGGCGCCCTTCCAAATAGCCTTCGGCTCGATCAAGGTGTGGGTAGACAGAAAGTAAAGCTTTGAAATCAGGACCATGACCGGCGACGATCAAGTGAACCAATTCATGTAGCAAGATGTAATCGAGTGCATAACGCGGTGCGTCATCAAGTCGATTTGATAATCGAATTGCGCGATCTTCTATTGTGCAAGAACCCCAGATGCGTTCCATACGCGAACTCCATTCGACGCTTGATGGAGTTGCTTTATTACCAAGATAAAGCGTATTTAACTCAAGCGCACGTGCCATTAATTCAGTTGAAGTTAATCGCAAATCATCTTTGCCTAATTTGGAAACCATTTCAGCAACAACTCGTTCTTCTTCGCGTTTACTCATACGTGCAGGAATTGCAACAATAATTGTGTCGCCTTTGCGATATGCCTCAATTGTTTTGCGCCGCTTAGTACTTCTGCGTACTTCAACTAAGAACGCGCGCTCCAAAGTTGCCCCATTTCTCACCTAATGCTCGAGAGTTTTACCAACCATACCGGCGAACTTTTCCACCGGATGTGGGTAAGTAGTTATGACCTCCAGGTGTCGCCCTTCTAGAGTATCGGCGCAGGTCAGGGGTGAATTCCAGGTAGCCAAAATTGCGCTTTCCACAGGTAGATCAAAACTATGCACAGATATTGGGGGAGTTACGCACAGGGGTAAAAAATCAGAAATTTACTAGCAGATTTTTTATCAAATTTCTATCTTGCATCTTTTTTAATAGAGCCGTACTTTCACGCTACGAAGTCCTCGGATAACCGGTTATCTATCTGCAAGGGGAAGGCAGATAAGTAAACGTGCGCCCCGGGGGCTTCGCTTTTTATTTTTTGAATTCACCAGGTTTAGTTTTTTGTTGTTTTTTATTTGCTAATTTATTTGAATTAAAGCGTTGATAAATCGTCAGGAGCGCTTCTACCTTTTCTAAATTCACTTGGATTTGAGATCTCTTCAATTGTTGGCAACAACTCTGGAGAACTCCACAATTCATCTCGTTGTGAAATGCTTTCGCTAGTTGCAAT
>JBILFD010000117.1:0-3829 GCA_044351765.1 Candidatus Nanopelagicaceae bacterium
ACCAGATTTAAAAGGGAAGCCGCGCATAGTGGTTGTTGCCGCTTCTGTCGTATTTCGCACCAATGCAATTTGATCTGCTTCTTGCCCTAAGAATTTTGCAATCTTGGCACGAGCATCAGCAACAGCCGGACGCGAAAGGCGGGCATAAAAACCAACTGGATTTTTATGAACTTCTTCTTGCCATTTTTTTTGTTCTGCGTAAACAACGCGTGGCAAAGCGCCGTAACTTCCATGGTTCAAATGATGAACTTCTGGGTCAAGGCTCCATTCAGATTTTGCCTCGACCAAATCGAAAGTAGTCATTAGCCTTTAACAATTCCAGCCGAAAGACCAGAGATCATAAACTTAGACATTAATCCGAAGATAATTACAGTTGGAATAATTCCAACCATTACAGCAGCAGATAAGCCGCCCCATTCGATCCAATATCCACCGATGAAGGAACGCATTGCGACTGGGAAGGTTTTGTTACCTTCAGAGTCAATCAAAATCATCGCCAAGAACAATTCGTTCCAACATTGCACAAATGAGAAGATGAATGTCGCAGCAATTCCAGGTAATGCAACAGGAGCGACAACACGAAAGAGCGCCGTGAATCGATTACAACCATCGATCAAAGCAGCTTCATCGAGTTCAGGTGGGATGCGCTGAATAAATCCGCGCAACATCATGGTAGAGAACGGAACCATTCCGCCTACATAACAAAGAACCAAGCCAACAAGTGAGTTCAGCAATCCTAAGTTTTGCATTAAGAGGTAGAGCGGTGCCAGGGCAATTAGTCCTGGAATCATCTGTGTAGCTAAAAATGCCAACATAACTTGAGCCTTGCCAGTGAACTCATAACGCGCCAACGCATATGCACCGAGGATTCCAAGGCAAATTACGATGAATGAAGCAACTAATGAAACTATCAAACTGTTTCTTAAGAAAACTCCAAATGCATAATCCCTAAACAAGGTGCGATAACTCTCTAAAGTGGCACCTGAATTTGGAATGTAATAAAGGTCATTGACTTCACGTTTCGGCTTTATGGAGGTTAAACCCATCCAATAAATCGGGAATACCGTAAAGAAAAGCCAGATTGTAAGAACTGCGAATTTTCCACCTTTGCCAATGGCAGTTAACATGATTAAACCCCCGACTCTTTCTCAAGTCTGGTTGCCATCAAATAGAAAAGAGTAAAGACAAATAAAATCAACATAGTCATCAATCCAAGAGCAGAAGCTGCTCCCCAATCTGCATCCAAAGTTAACTTCTCGATGAGCCAGGAAGAGATAATGTGGGTTTGTCCTGCTGGTCCACCTTGAGTCATGCCGAAAATTAAATCTGGGAAGTTGGTAATCCACATAATTCGAAGAAGCACAATCAAAATTAGAGTGGCACGAATATAAGGAATAATTACTTGAAACAATGTTTGGAAACGATTGGCACCATCAAGTTCAGCAGCTTCAAGCATCTCATTTGGAACACCTTGCAGCGCAGCTAAAATCATAATTACGAAAAATGTAACGCCGTACCAAACATTTGCGATAATTACCGCAGTCATTCCCCAATTTCCATTTGATAACCAAGGGATACGGCTATCAATTAAACCTAGTTTTAATAATGCGTCATTAAGAACTCCAAAGCTTTCATCAAAAATCCATTTCCAAACCAATCCCATCAAAAACCCTGAGAGTGCCCATGGAATAAAGATCAAGCCTTGATAGATTCCAATAAATTTAAACTTCTTCTTCATTAACAGCGCTAAACCAAAACCAATTGTAAATTGAAAAAATAAAGAAACAGAAACCCAGATGAAAGTATTTTTTAATACACGGGTAAAGTTTGGATCTTCAATAATGGTCCGAAAATTCTGTAATCCGTTATATCCAACATTTAACTGATCGAATAAATTAAAGTTTTGAAAACCAAGCTGAACTGTTCTAAGTACTGGATAAAAAACAAAAATTAGAATCATTATTGCTGCTGGCGTTAAGAAAGCCAGTGCTTTTAACATTCGGCGGGTGCTAGCCGGGCGCTTACGGGTTGTTCCTTGCATCGTCGCGCTCATTAAATCAAATACCCCTTTGGAAAAATTATTTCAACTCTGTTGTAAACCTGTGGGATGGTGGCTGGCTACTTTCGTGACCAGCCACTCCCACAAACTCTGTCACCTAAATTAAGCGACAGTTACTGCTTAGGCTTTTTGCTTCGAAATTAATCGATGCAATCTGCTCCACCATTGCCATCAGCCCACTCTTTTAGAACTTGGGTTGTGGTCTTTGTTCCGGTGTAAAGCGCCTGCATATCTTTATCCATTGTTGGGTACATCTTGCCGTAGCAAGCTGACAACTTTGGACCCTTGACGCCGCTGAGTTGAATTTCTTTCTTGTCAGCATTGATCTTTGAGTAAATTGCCCATGCACCAGTCTTGAAGAATGGATCTTTTGCAGCTGTTGTGGTTACAGGTCCAACTCCATAAGCGCGAGCAAATGCTGAGTGCTGTGGATCTTGGGTGATGTAATCAAGGAAGCCAAGTGCAATGTTCTTGCACTTTGCTGATTGGGTGATTGACCAGATTCCACCAGCGCCTACAGCTTGAGCTGAGTAACCGGTTGGGCCTTTAGGAATTTGTGCCATTGTCCAGTTGCCTTTTTCGTATGGCTCGAAGTTTTCTTCAACAATCTGAATAACTTCGTTGTCCTGGATTAGGTAGTTTGCAACTCCGGTGTGGAAGCCTTTAACCATTTCTGGGTAACCCCATGCAATAGATGCTGCAGGTGCTGCTTCTTTCCAGATTTTTAGCAATAGATCCATAGCAGTCTGAGCTTCAGCAGTTGCGAAGATTGACTTGCCATCTTTGGTTTGCAAACCAGTTTGATTTAGGTTTGGAGCAACGTGAGCCATGATGATGAATAACGCTTGTGAGTGAGCTGCTGCTGCACCGCGCATTGCGTAAACATATTGGTTGTCTTTTTGCATTGACTTGGCGTTGTAAACATCATTCCAAGTCTTTGGAATTGCAACACCGGCTGCCTTGAAACGATCAGAACGCACGAATGATGCTTTGGTGTAGAAACCGCTGGTGATTCCGTAAATCTTACCTTTGGTTGTCTGCTCCAACATTTGCTTTGAATAAGGTGTTAGATATTTGAATGCTTTGGTTGCTTTGAATTGCTTAGCAACATCAGCAAGTTGTCCTGCAGTTACGGCCTGAAGATAAATAGCACCGGCTGGCTCAACGATATCTACGTTCTTTGCTTGAATAAGCTGAGTGATCTTTGCAGGTGAATCAGCTTGTGATGGAGAGATAAGGTCAATTTTCACTCCTGGGTTCTTCTGCTCGTACTGACGGGCAAAAGCATTTAGAAGTGGAGTACGTGCAGGTCCTGCAAAGTACTCGATCATACGAATTGTTACTGGCTTTGCCTTGGTTGGCTTACATGACCAATCCTTGGCAACAGTTGCTGCAGAGCTGGTAGCAACAGAAATTCCACCAAAAGCGAGAGCTAATGATGCAACTACTGCGGCAGCCTTGCGAGTCGAAATAAGCTTTGACACTACGGGCCCCCTTTAGAGTCCTTTTGAGATGAAATGCTTCATCTCTGTTTGGGGCATTATCTTGGTAAATGCAAGTGGGTTGCAACGCGATAAGAGGCATTCAGCTAAAAAAGATCCTATATTCAGGAATCGTTACACATTTGAGATCTACGGAGCGGCCTTTCCTATAGGATCAATAAAAAGCGTCCTATTTGTGCCTTACGCCGCCAGATCTAGTAATCCCGCCATTTTTACTTGATGAATTTTGCAAGGGTTGCCGAACCACTTTACTTGCAGCAGTTAGTAA
>JBILFD010000118.1:0-3757 GCA_044351765.1 Candidatus Nanopelagicaceae bacterium
TTTTAATTGATAGGTAATCCGACTTATCGAGATTGCCAGCATTTTCAGCGGCTAAATCAACTTACGGTTGCGGGTCAGCGTCGGAATTTCACCGAACTTCCCCTATCAAGCAAAGGTATTAAGTTGTTGTTTAGTTGTTATTCATTTCTTAATCATTTTGTCCAGCAGTCGGATCCTAACCCCCAACTAGCCAAAAGCAAGGGAAGTGACATATCTTTTGGCCATGGAATATAGACGCCTTGGTAGTACTGGAATGTATGTCTCTGAAATCTCTTACGGAAACTGGATTACCCACGGTTCCCAAGTTGAAGCCGAAGAGGCGGTTAAGTGTGTCCACGCCGCACTCGATGCTGGCATAACCACCTTCGACACTGCCGATGTCTATGCAGGAACAAAAGCTGAGACAGTTCTTGGAAAAGCGCTAAAAGGTCAGCGCCGCGAATCTTATGAACTTTTCACCAAGGCTTACTGGCCAACCGGCACTGGAAAAAATGATCGCGGACTATCCCGCAAGCACATCATGGAATCCATCAACGGTTCGCTAAAGCGTCTGCAAACTGATCACATCGATCTTTATCAGGCACATCGCTTTGATTATGAGACACCACTTGAAGAAACTTTGAAGGCTTTTGATGATCTGATTCGTCAAGGAAAAGTTAATTACATCGGTGTATCTGAATGGCGTGCCAGCGAAATCTCTGCGGCACTAAAAATTCAAGATGCAATGGGTTATGACCGCTTTGTATCAAGCCAACCTCAGTATTCAATGTTGTGGCGCGTAATTGAAAAAGAAGTTGTGCCGCTATCTGAGAAAGAAGGAATTGGCCAAATTGTTTGGTCGCCAATTGCTCAAGGAATTCTCACTGGAAAGTATTTGCCTGGAAAGAAAGCACCTGCTGGATCGCGTGCCACAGATAAGAAGAGTGGCGCAAATATGATCTCGGGCTGGATGCGCGATGAAGTTCTAGAAGGCGTGCAAAAACTTGCACCAATCGCGCAATCAGTCGGACTTTCAATGGCCCAACTTGCGATCGCATGGGTGCTTCAAAACAAAAACGTATCAAGTGCAATCATCGGCGCCTCTAAAGCCAAACAGGTTAAAGAGAATGTGAAAGCAGCCGGAGTTAAATTAGAGCCTTCAGTAATGAAAGCTATTGATGATGCAATTGGTGGATTAGCAGAACGCGATCCAGCGAAAAACAAGAGTCCTGAAAAGCGACCTTAATTTAACTTTTCGCCGCGCTTAACGAGTGGTGCTGGACTACGCAATCTTCTGATTTGTGTGCTGCGCAACCATGCGTAAATGGTTAACCCCTTTAATTTTTCTTCAGGGTACTTCTCGGAAACATGGGCTTTGATTTTGCGTCCCATGAGATATCCATCCATGAAAGAAATCAAAATAACCATATACATAAACAGGGTTGCTAAAATCTTCACACCTTGGCTTGGAATTATCGATAGCAGTAAGACCACCATCAGCAATGGCATAAAGAACTCTGCTACTGAATACCTAGAATCAACATAGTTCCGAGCAAACTTTCGGGCTGGCCCTTTGTCACGAGTTGGCAATGCTCGTTCTTCCCCGCGCATATAAGCACCACGCAACTCTTCACGTTTTTTTCGTTGCTGTGCTTTAAGTGCTTTGCGATCAGCCTTTTTTACTGCAGGAGCCAATGATCTGCGGGGACGACTTGCTTCGACATCGCGACGCTTTGGGGTTGGGCGGCCTTTGCCAGGCTGACCGGCATCCGTATTCTCTGAAGAGTTACTCATAAATCAGATCCTATTCTAAATTTCTTTATGGAAGAGCAAGCATTTGATCTAAAGCAATTTTGGCGTACTTAGCAACCTTTGGGTCAACCGTAATTTGATTTAGTAATCGACCTTGCACCAAAGATTCCATCACCCAAACTAGATGGGGGAGATCTATCCGGTTCATCGTTGAGCAGTAACAAACGGTCTTATCTAAGAAAACAATTTCTTTGTCGGGATTATTGGCAGCTAATCTGCGGACCAGATTTAACTCAGTTCCTACAGCCCATTTTGACCCAGCAGGGGATTCAGCAACAGTTTTGATAATTGATTCAGTTGATCCAATCACATCTGCTGCAGATACAACTTCATGCTGGCACTCAGGATGTACTAAGACTTTGACTCCCGGAATTCGAGCCCTGACTTCATTTACTGAATCAAGAGTGAAACGTCCGTGCACCGAACAATGTCCACGCCACAAAAGAACTCGTGCTCGTTTGATTTGAACATCAGTTAATCCGCCGTTTTCTTTCCATGGATTCCATACTGCGCAATCATCAAGTGAAAGTCCTAATTGCAAGACTGCGGTGTTGCGACCGAGATGTTGATCAGGAAGGAATAAAACTTTCTCGCCCTTTTCCAAAGCCCAGGCCATTGCAGTTTTTGCATTAGAAGAAGTGCAGACTGTTCCGCCGTGCTCACCGGTAAATGCTTTAATTGCAGCAGACGAGTTCATGTAAGTAACTGGAATTGTTTTATCAGCAACACCGGCTGCTGTAAGTGCATCCCAACATTGCGCAACTTGCTCACTGTTGGCCATATCGGCCATAGAACAACCTGCTGCTAAATCCGGCAAAATAACTTTCTGCGAATCACTCGTTAAAATATCGGCACTTTCTGCCATGAAGTGCACACCACAGAAAATAATAAATTCGGCATCAGGTCTAGCGGCTGCATCTTTTGCAAGTTTGAAAGAGTCACCCATGACATCGGCAAATTCGATCACTTCATCACGTTGGTAATGGTGGCCCAGAACAAAAGCACGACTACCTAATGCTTTGCGCGCAGCACGAGCACGTTCAACTAAATTCGGATCACTGACTGCTGGAAGTTCACCCGGGCAGGAGACGCCACGTTCGCTCGCTAAATCAACTCCACGGCCAAGTAGTAATAGGTCAGTTATTGAAGTCGCCACGTGGGAATTCTCTCAGGTTTGCTACTCCTCCCGCCACATTAAGGCGCGCGGGAAGGATTTTGGTGGGCTGGTTGTTCTCATATGTGGCACGATTAGACCAACACGGGAGGTCGTTATGAGCACAACTGAAGTCAATCTTTCAACAGCAGGTATTGCATTAACTGATGGTGCTGCACTTAAGGTGCGCGCTTTGCTAGATCAAGAGGATCGCAATGACCTCAAATTACGTGTTGCAGTCCAACCTGGCGGATGTTCTGGTTTGCGTTACCAACTTTACTTCGATGACCGCGCCCTTGAAGGCGACTTGATTAGTGAATTCGGTTCAGTAGCTGTGGTTACCGACAAGATGAGCACTCCATATTTAATGGGCGCCACAATTGATTTCGTAGACACCATTGAAAAGCAAGGTTTCACCATCGACAATCCAAATGCCGGTGATTCATGTGCTTGCGGAGATTCCTTTAATTAATTTGTTTAATTTTAAGGAGCACCTCGCGTGAAGATCGCGGTAACCGGTTCGGTAGCCACTGATCATTTAATGACATTTCCGGGACGGTTTGCTGACTCAATTGTTGCCGGCTCGATTGAAAATATCTCTTTATCTTTCTTAGTTGACGAACTAGATGTTCGTCGCGGCGGCGTTGGTGCAAATATAACTTTCGGTATGGGAGTCCTTGGTCTTACTCCAATTCTAATTGGTGCGGTTGGGCGAGATTGGGATGATTACAACTCCTGGTTAACAAGGCACGGAGTTGATACTTCATCTGTAAAGGTTTCAACAACTCAATTAACGGCAAGTTTCACGGTCAC
>JBILFD010000175.1:0-2506 GCA_044351765.1 Candidatus Nanopelagicaceae bacterium
GTAAACAGTTCCGATTGGAATTAATGGTTGATTTGAATGATCCCAAGAAAGTCCAAGTTGGCCAAGCAACATAAATAAATTCATCTCGCTAATGCCTAATTCAATATGTTGACCGGTTGGACCTTCAGCCCATTTCAAAATTGGATCTTCATTCCAACGTCTTAACTCTTGCGGGTGAAAAACACCTGCGCGGTTAATGAACCCACCTAAATTTGTAGAGGTTGCTACATCCGGAGCTGTAGTAACTAAATACTTTCTAATCTCATCATTTCTACTAATCTCACTCAAAACTCTTCCAAATACTTCTTGAGTAGATGTCATGCCGGTGGTTTTAACACCAGTTTCAGTTGGGAAAAGTAAATCAATTTTAGAAGATCCTGTTTCTCGCGCTAATGCCTTTGCTCGTTGGGTACAAAGTTCTGCCTCAGCAGAACCTGGTGCAAATAAATTCCATTCATCACTATCAGTTAAGCCTTTACTGGTACGCAAATCATTGATCTGGGCTTCACTTAATAATGCGGAGTGATTTCGTGGATCTCCGGCGATTGGAAGCCCCCAGCCTTTAACTGTGTAAGCAAAAATTACACTTGGTCTTTCGGTTTCAGCATCGCACTCTTTAAACGCAGAAAGCAATGAATTTAAATTATGTCCACCAAGATCCGTTAACAAAGTAAAAAGTTCATCATCGGAGTATTTGGCAATCTCAGCTTTTACACCTTCTGGGGCACCCTCTAAAAATCGAGCACGAAGATCTTCGCGTTTTTGCCCGTAGAGAGATTGGTACTGCTCATTTGGAATGTCATCAAACCATTTCTTAAAGAGCGCATTTCCAGGTTCAGCAAATGCTGCCTCTAATTTACGGCCGTATTTAGTTTCGACTACATGCCATCCGGCGGCTTCAAATTGACTACGCCATTGCGCAATTCGAATTCCTGGAATTACGCGGTCTAAAGATTGGCGATTGAAATCTACAATCCACATAACTTTTCCAAGACCATGTGTGGCTGGATCTGCGACCGCTTCCCAAACATTTCCTTCATCTAATTCAGCATCACCAATTAAGGCAATAAAGCGCGAATCAGGACGCTTGCCAAAATGAGCATCAACATATCTTCTAGTTACGCCCGCAAATAGTGGAGCCGCTGCACCTAAACCAACAGAGCCGGTTGAAAAATCAACTGGATCAGGGTCTTTGGTCCGTGATGGATAACTCTGCAAGCCACCCAAAGAGCGAAGTTGGGTTAAATACTTTTTATCGAGTCGACCCAATAGGTATTGAATCGAGTGGAAAACTGGTGAAGCGTGAGGTTTAACGCTAACGCGATCTTCGCTATTTAAATGGTGGAAATAAAGTGCCGTCATGACTGAAACTAGGGAGGCGCTAGATGCTTGGTGTCCGCCAACTTTAATTCCGTCGGTATTGGCGCGCTCACGATTTGCATGATCAACCATGCGCACGGCAAGCCAAAGAATGCGCTCTTGAATGCGCTCTAGAACCGAGAGATCTTTTTCAGAAAGAACCATTAGCTGCTACTTCAACTCTTTTCGAACAGCCATTACTAAAGCCTCATAATCAGCAGGCGTATTGTAAAGATGGCCGGAGATGCGGAAGAAGTATTTGTCACTAAAGACCGTTATTGGAACTTCAATTTTGTACTCTGTTGCAAGTTTGCGACCTAGCGCTGCACAACCTTCAACTCCACCTTGCATATTGTGAATCGGAACTACGCCCATTGGTAAATTCTCTTCACGCAATTCATCAATACCGACACTGAGTTCGGCCATAACTAAATCACGTCCATAACGCATCCGCTGTTGGTGAGCCTTACGGACTCTCTCCCAACCAAATGCTTCATAAAATTCAATTGCGCGTGGGGCAGCAAGCCAGGCTGAAAGATCAACCGTTCCAAGCATGTCGAATTGCAATGGATAAGGCTCGAATTCATTCCAAGAAACAACGAGGGATTGAACTTTTCCTTGCCAACGTGGCGCTATCCGAAATACGCCAGCGCCTTGAGGTGCGCTCACCCATTTGTGTAAATTTCCAAACCAGAAGTCTGCATCAAGTGCATCTAGATCAGTATCAAAATTTCCAGGAGCGTGAGATGCATCCACTGTAAATGCAATGCCATGCTTCTTGCATAATGCGCTCAGCTCAAAAATTGGAAAGGTGCGTGCAGTTGCTGAAGTAACATGATCAACAACCAGCATCACTGTTTTGTCAGTGATTGCAGCCTCTATAAGTTTCACTACATCTTCATCAGCCGCCAAGCGTGGCACAACTACTTCTACTACTTTGCCACCAGCAGGTTCTAAGCCTCGTTTAACAGCGTAAGTAATTGCGCCATACTCGTGATCCAAGATAATTACTTCATCACCAGATTTAAAAGGGAAGCCGCGCATAGTGGTTGTTGCCGCTTCTGTCGTATTTCGCACCAATGCAATTTGATCTGCTTCTTGCCCTAAGAATTTTGCAATCTTGGCACGAGCATCAGCAACAGCTGGG
>JBILFD010000119.1:0-3664 GCA_044351765.1 Candidatus Nanopelagicaceae bacterium
TTCGCGAGCATTGCCAACTGAGTGTGAAGAGAGTTTTGCCCGCGCTCATGAGTTGCGTAAAGTCTCTTGTTATCCCGAGCGTGATGGAATGGCCACTGTAATTGCGCTTTTATCGGCACCGGATGCCCAATCTGTATTGATTGCTATAGAGCGCCACTTGCAGCGAAAAGACCGAGAGGCGTTGCAATCTAGTTCCTCTCGAAACTCTATCGCTACTCAAAACTCCACTTCTTCGCAAACTTCCGCCACTACTCAAAACTCCTCTGTCACTACTCAAAACTCCTCTGTCACTATTCAAAACTCTCTCAGTAGAGGAACGGATTTAGCCAACTCCGCTGAGATCCCAAATCCCTGGAGAGTTGATAACCGACGTGCTGACGCATTTGTTGAAATCATTAATGAGTTTTTAACTTCTGACGTTTTAGATCAAACAGCTACAGATCAAGCAGCAACAGATCAAGCAGATTCAACTAATCGAAATCTTTCTAAACAAAAGCAAATCAAAAATCTAGGCAGAAAACCAGTCACAATAAATGTAACAATTGATCTTCCAACATTGCTAAATATGGCTGAAAACCCCGGACAACTAAGTGGGTATGGTCCAATTCCTGCATCATTAGCGCGAGAATTAGCTGCGGACGGTAATTGGAAAAGGTTTATCACTGATCCAACAAGTGGTGAATTACTAGATATTGGTCGAAAAAGTTATCGGCCATCTCAGCACCTCGTAGATTTCTTAATCGCCCGTGATCGCACTTGTCGTTTCCCTGGTTGTCGCTACCCAGCGCATCGCAGCGATATTGACCATGTAACTCCTTGGGATGACGGCGGTAAAACGACTCCTGAAAATTTAGGATCGCTCTGCCGAAGACATCATCGATTGAAAACTCACGGAGGTTGGAAAGTTACTTCCGCCAGCGATGGATCGTGCGAGTGGATATCGCCTAATGGAAAGCATTATTTGGTTCCAAGTCGACCAGTGCATGAAGCAGCATAAAAAATAATTACAAAAATTTAAATCAATTACATCTGCAATCCAACACATCTGCAATCACGTACATGGTCAATTAGGTAAAAATGGTGGAGGTGCCGGGAATCGAACCCGGGTCCTTCGTAAGTAAAACAGCTCTTCTACGGGCGTAGTGCGATTAACGTTTTCTCAGTCCCGGCTCTCTCACGCACAAGTAGCCGACGGACTCAGTCACGAAAAGTGTTTCCCGAATAAGTTCGTAACCCCTTATCCGAGTCAGCCCTCTTTCGGCGCTAGACACCAGGCCGAGAGCGATCCTGGGCTAACGGATTACGAGGCTCGCTTATGCAGCGAGGGCGTAATCAGCGGCAGTTTTACTGGCGCTTAAGTGTTTGCACGGTTATGGTTAAAGAGATCATTCCGGCTTCCTCTGCCCGCTTCATCTGTCTCAAGTTACAAAGTCGAGACCGTTCACCCCCATGGGTGTGAAGCTTTTCTAACTAATTACTACTACTTTACTGCGGCACTATTTAGTTTTCCCATTTATTTTATTTACCTATCCACCTATGCCCGAATCCAAAAAATGGGCAAGTACTTAAGTGGAACCGCCAATTCTACCGGCTTACTTCACCTTTAAGAAATGGCCCCTTTTGCAGATCTACCACGCTTAAAAAAGTGGATTTTCCGCTTATTCCGGTAACTGACTTTGTAGCCATCACCAAGAATTTGTTTTAACTCATTTTCTAACATGATTCGATTTGAGAAATGTTGCCAGAGTCGGCTGACTACAAATTTAATCAATCGATAGCAAAGTACAAAAGCAAACACCATCACAGCTATTGGCCACAACAGATTTACTAAAATCAGAATGGTTAAAAACCAGATCATGATGACCTCCCTTAGCAATGATCTTTGCGGGAGGCACTGACAGTGATTAAAAGCCTGCTGGACCGGCTAAATTCAACTGCTTGTCAGCCTGTACTTGCTACCAAGAGGTGTGAAGTGGGCGTCCTTCGGCGTAGCCAGCGGCAGATTGAATCCCGATTACTGCACGCTCATGGAAGGTGGCGATATCGCCAGCACCAGCGTAGGTAAACGCTGAACGGACTCCGGAAATAATCGAATCAAGTAAATCTTCAACTCCTGGTCGTTGCGCATCTAAATACATCCGAGATGAAGAGATTCCTTCTTCAAATAAGGCTTTGCGAGCCCGATCAAATGCCGTCTCTGCCGAAGTGCGTGCGGCTACAGCACGTGCTGATGCCATTCCAAAAGATTCTTTGTACAACTTGCCGGCTGAATCACGGCGAATATCTCCTGGAGATTCATGAGTTCCGGCAAACCAAGAACCAATCATGACTTGTGCTGCACCGGCAGCAAGAGCCAAAGCAACATCGCGCGGGTGACGAATTCCGCCATCTGCCCAAACTTCTTTACCTAATTTACGCGCAGCAGCAGCGCATTCAAGTACTGCTGAAAATTGTGGACGGCCGACACCTGTTTGCATACGAGTCGTACACATCGCACCAGGACCAACTCCAACTTTCACAATATCGGCTCCAGCTGCAATTAAATCTCTCGTTCCTTCGGCTGTAACAACATTTCCAGCAACGATTGGCACTTTTGGATTTAAGGCCCGAATTTTCTTCAACGCTTCAAGCATTTTTTCTTGGTGACCATGTGCAGTATCAATTACCAGTACATCAATACCTGTAGCTAGAAGTGCGGTTGCTTTTGCAACAACATCTCCATTTACTCCAACGGCTGCGCCAATTCGTAATTTTCCATTTGCATCTAAAGCAGGTTGATACATCGTCGCACGTAATGCTCCAACGCGAGTAATAATCCCAGTGAGATTTCCACTCTTATCAACAATTGGTGCAAGTCGACGACGAGCAGTATTGAGCGCCTCAAAAGCAGCGCGTGGATCAATATCTTGCGGCAAAGTAATTAGGTCACTGCTCATTACGGCGTGTACTTGAGTAAAGCGATCGACTTCTTCGCAATCTGTTTCAGTGACAATCCCAACTGGCTTGCCATTTTCAACAACTACAACAGCACCGTGCGCGCGCTTAGTAATTAAAGTCATCGCATCTGAAACTGTTTCATGTGGAGCAAGAGTTACTGGTGTATCAAAAATTGGATGTCTTGATTTAACCCATGAAACTACATCGGCAACTACTTCGACTGGAATATCTTGCGGTATTACGACTATTCCACCGCGACGAGCGATGGTTTCGGCCATCCGGCGACCCGCGATTGCAGTCATATTTGCTACGACAATTGGAATCGTTGTGCCAGTTCCGTCATTAGTAGTTAGGTCTACATCGAGTCTGCTGGTTAATGCCGAACGCGACGGGACCATAAAAACATCGTCATAAGTTAGATCGTAGGCAGGAGTTGTCTCTGAACCATCATGTAGAAAACGCACGTGAAAGAACGTTACTCGCTCTAGGTAATAAGTTCTACTTGGCGCCAAATTTACTGCCGATTTGAGCGTGAAATCACCAGTTCATCTGAGCAACACATGTTAATTTTGATGAAGATTCAGATCGCAAATCCCAACCAACTTGAACAGCTGTCTTGCAGGTGCTCAAACATTCAGTTAACGATTAATCGCCACTTCGATTGGTACCCATAGATCTAGCAATTTCGCGACCAGCTTCACGTTCTTTCAAAGCTTGTCGCTTGTCA
>JBILFD010000183.1:0-3658 GCA_044351765.1 Candidatus Nanopelagicaceae bacterium
TATAAATTAAATAACGTAACAACTGTTGTGACTTTTAATTACACCGGCAGCGATCAAAGTTGGACTGTTCCTGCAGGCGTTACCAGTGCAACTTTCAATTTAATTGGCGCAGGTGGTGGCGGCGGAAGAAATGCTGGTGGTGGCGGCGGTTATGCAACCGGTACATATTCATCATTAACACCCGGACAAATTTTGACAGTAATTGTTGGTCAAGGTGGCGGCGGAGTTGCAGCAACTACTCGTCCTGGTGTTAGTGGTTATCCTGGAAATTACACACCAGTTACATACGGTGGTGGTGGTCGTGGTGGTTCCTATGGCGGCGCTACGGCAAATTGGTTTGCATCTGGTGGTGGTCGTTCAGCAATTCGTTTGCCTAATGCAACTGAAATTGCAACTGCAGCCGGTGGTGGTGGTGGTTCCTACGGACAATGTGGTTTTGGTGGCGGCGGATTAACTGGATTACCTACAACCGCATCAGGTAACTCTGGAACCGGCGCAACTCAATCAGCCGGCGGTACTGGTGGAATTTCTGTCAATGGATATCCAGGAACTGCCGGTGTGAAATTTCAGGGTGGAGATTCAAAGGATGAAGGTGGAGGCGGTGGCGGTGGTTACTTCGGCGGTGGCGGCGGCGGAGATAACGCTGGTGGTCCTGGTGGATCCAGTTACATCGCACTATTAAGCAGTGCTTCTACAACTGCAGGTGGAAATTGTGGCACTGCAGCTGTCACATCTGGTCTGATTTATGTAATTACTTACGATGCAAATAATGCAACAAGTGGTTCGGTTCCCGGCAATAGTTCAGTCACACTGAATGGTGGCTCTTTAACTCTTGCAACTAATTCTGGAAACTTAGCAAAAACAAATTTCACATTTAGTGGTTGGAACACGGCAGCCAATGGCTCTGGAATCACTTATGCGGTTGGTGCAACAACATTTACTCCTGCAGATGATACAACTTTGTACGCACAATGGAATTCAACAATTACTTACAATACAAATGGTTCCACGGGCACAGCTCCAACCGCAGTTGTTACTAAAGGATCTGCATCGGAGACATTTAATCTGAATTCTGGATCTGGTTTAAGTAGGACAGGTTTAAGTTTTGCTGGTTGGAATACTGCAGCAGATGGTAGTGGAATCAATTATGTAGGCGGTGCTTCATATACAAGCATCGGTACAACAACTCTTTTTGCGATCTTTAGACCTAGTTACACATACAACGCAAATGGCGCGACATCAGGAACAGTTCCAGTGACAGTGTTTGGTCCAATGCCAGGTACGCAATGTGTAACAGATGCAGGTTTTAACAAATGTAAAGTTTTTTCATACACAGGAAGTGACCAACAATTTACTCTTCCATCGGATATCGATACTTCAAAGGGAATTTTGGTTGAAGCCTGGGGTGCTGGTGGTGGAGGATCGATTGCCTATTACGGTGATCCTGGCGGCGGTGCAGGTGGATATTCAAAAGCAACTTTAGCTACACCAACTTCTGGAGAAGTTCTAAATATTGTTGTTGGCCAAGGTGGAGTTGTGCGTGATCAAACTGTGCAATATGGCGGCGGTGGCCCTGGTGGAGAAGGTGGACAAGTAGGTTCAAGTGGCGGTGGCTACTCAGGCGTGTTTACTGGAACTACTCCACTAATCATTTCAGGCGCAGGCGGCGGAACTTCACCTGGATCGGGTGTAAATGGAACCCCCGGTGGTGGCGGCGGTGCAAATCAAAATGGTGGCCAAGCAGGTACTGCTGCAGTCGCCGGTCGCGGCGGAACTAACTCTGCCGGTGGTGCTGGTGCAACTGGAAACACGAGTTGTCCAACAACTGGATCTTTATCTCGTAATGGTTCTTATCTTCAAGGCGGCGCATCTTGTAATCAAGCTAACGCAGAAGGTGGCGGTGGTGGCGGTGGTGGTTACTACGGTGGTGGCGGTGGCACCTATCAAACCTCAGGTGGAGGACCAGAAAATGGTGGCGGCGGAGGTGGCTCGGGCTACCTTGATTTAACACGCGGAACTTTGATCACCGCGACAGCCGGCGGCAATGGAGTGTTAAGTAATTTCTCTTACCCAAATATTTCAAGTCCCAATTATGCAAATAATGCTGGACGTGGAGGTAAGGCTTACACAAACACCGTTGCAGATAACACTGGAGGAAATGGATTAATCACAATTCAATGGAGTTCAACAACAAATACAGAAGTGGTATCAAACAACGTTGGAAATCTTTCGCGAATTGGTTATCTCTTTGCAGGTTGGAATACAGCAGCCGACGGCTCTGGAACAAGTGTGACTCCAGGTTCATCTTTTCCTGGAAGTACTTCAGCAACTTTGTTTGCGACATGGACACCTAGTAATACAGGTCTTACTCCAAATTTCAATACAAACACCAACGCACCTATTGGAGTCTTGGGAAACACGGCATACACAATCAATAATCAATATACAGAAACAAATAACGATCTAATTCTTTCTCAATACGCCGACAAGATTCAAATAATTGCATCTGTGCCTTCTGGAACGTTGAAAATAACAAACACCGCTAATTTAATTCTTCCCATTGGTTATCAAGGTTCTATCGCAACTGCAGCATCAACAATTTCATTTATTGGTGATTTGACTGCTGTTAATTCCGCTCTTGCCACATTGAGTTATACAGCTCCAGCAACTCCCGTTTTAACAACCATTACTATTACCGCATCGTATGCAGGAATTAATGGCGACTATCGTTACAACCCTGTAACAGGTAATTACTACTGGCGCGGAGCAACCCCAGTTGTTCGTCAAGCAGCGTTGGATGCAACCACTGCTGCAAATAATTGCGGCGTGAGTTTCAACGGAATGTGTGGTTACATGACCATTCCTAATGATGCGAATGAATCTTTACATATTGTTCAAAAATTAGGCATCGGCTGGATTGGTTTAAGTAAGCCTACGCATCCAACACTGCAATATGTTGCGAATGCACCATCTGGTCTTCCAACACCACCATTTGCATTCTGGTCAAATGGTGAAGGAGCACTTAGTAACGAACCAAATATTGGAATTAGATTTACAGATGGCAAGTGGGCAGATTTAAGCACGCAGTCCGAAAATCCAATTTACGAATTTGGTGGAAAATCAGAGAATCCGATCTTTGCAACTCTGACAAGAAGTATTGCGATAGCACCAAATGTCACCGTGACATATTTAGCAAATGGTGGAACAGGTACAGTTCCTAGCCCGCTTTCAGGTCTCGGTGGGAGCACGCTTAGAACGGCACTCAACACTGGAAATCTCGCCAAAACTGGCCTTATTTTTGCTGGTTGGAACACAAAAGCAGATGGCACTGGGGCCACTTATGCACCAAACGGATCTTTCACAACATTGACTTCACTAAGTTTGCATGCGATGTATTTGGCAGCATGTACACCAACTTCAACAACTGCAAATGGTTACGTTGTTTTGACATTTACCGGCGCTGGAAATTGTTTATGGACAACTCCATCTGGTGTTACATCAATTGATCTACTTACAGTTGGAGCGGGTGGCGGCGGCGCAGGAAATCTTGGTGGCGGTGGCGGTGGCGGACAGGTTGTTTATCAAACAGGATTAGTGCCAATCGGAAATACAGTTGTAACAGTTGGCGCAGGAGGCGCTGGGGGAGTTGGTCAATATA
>JBILFD010000184.1:0-3648 GCA_044351765.1 Candidatus Nanopelagicaceae bacterium
GCTCCCAACTTCAGGAACCAAAATAATTGGTGAAACATTTACAGTTGCAGCCGCAACTGGGTTGAGTAAATCTGGATTTTCTTTTGGTGGATGGAGCGATGGAACAAATACCTATCGCGCTGGAAGCGTTTACACAGTTGGAAGTGCAAATGTAACTTTGACCGCTCGCTGGATTGCGCTTTATCTAATTACCTTTGACAAAAATGGAGCAACGTCAGGTTCTGCCCCATCTGGAACAACTTATGTTGCTGGTGATACTGGAATTACCCTTCCAGCTGTTGGTGGAATGAGTAAGAGCGGATACATTTTTGATGGTTGGTCCACAACACCTACCGGATCCCTAGCAACTGCTCCATTTACGACTAACGCTGATGTAACTCTTTATGCAAAATGGAGTTTGGCAAATGTTGCCATCACATTCTCTGCCGGATTAGCGGGGGGAGTTGCGCCGACTTTAACTGCACTTCCTAACGCGACAACAGCAGCGTACGGTTCATTATTTACTTTGCCGACAACTGATACCGCAACCACTACAACTGCAGGGAATTTCGTATTAGTTGGTTGGAACGATGGAAGTTCGACATATCGTCCTGGTGATACCTATCGAGTCACTGCAGTTCCGCCAACTTTCACCGCTCAATGGGTTGCGATTTACACAGTTAGATATTCATTAAATGGTGGAAGTTCTGCTGTTCCTGTTGATGCAACATATATAAACAACACCGGAATCACAACGGCTGCAATTCCAGTTAGAACTGGGTATAACTTCTTAAATTGGATAGATCAGAGTAATGAAACTGTTGGCGCTAATGCGGCTTATACGGTTCGAGATGGACATTATCTTTTGTATGCAGTGTGGGCTCCGATTGCTTACAACATCACATTTTCCGATAATTCAGTCGCTGGCGTAACTGGAATTCCAGTCGTTCAAACTGGAAATCTTGGTGAGATAGTTTCATTGAATTCCAACAAGCCATCTCGAGCCGGATACTTATTTAGTAACTGGACAACAAATGCAGATGGTTCAGGATTGGCTTACGGCGCAGGTTCACAGTTAATTTTGGGAAGTGCTGATGTAACACTTTATGCGCAGTGGAGCGCAGCAACTAACACGATTATTTATTCTGGAACCATTACAAGTGGTACCTTGCCTAGCGCACAAGGTGCGGCCACTGGTGCAACTGCAGTTCTGGCAGCACACTCTGGATTTGCGCGTGCTGGTTACACCTTTGATAAGTGGAGCGATGGAATTGATCTCTACGCTGCGGGCGCAAACTTCACAATGCCAGCTGCAAATACATTGATCACTGCGCAATGGATTTTAAATGCACCAAATACGCCGGCTGCACCGACTGTTGTCGTGGGGGATGCAAGCGCAACGATTACCGTAGTTCCAGGAAGTGGAAATGGTGGCCCAGCAACTTCATACGTAGTGACCGCCGCACCTGGTGGCGCAACTTGCACCGTATATAGCCCAGCAACTACTTGTTCAATCTCGGGACTTGATAATGGAACCGCTTACACCTTCACTGCAGTTGCGCAAAACAATTCCGGAGTTACTGCGCCATCGGCACCATCAAATTCAGTAATCCCGGCTACAAAACCAACGTTAGTAACTTCAGTTAGTGCAGTAGCTGGAAACACCAACGCGGTAGTTATATTTACTGCGCCAAGCAATAATGGTGGCGCTGAAATAACTTCATACACTGTTACTTCATCTCCAGGTGGATTTACCTGTGTACTTAATGCACCGTTCACAACTCCACTTACTTGCACAGTGCCTGGTTTAACTAATGGTGTGGCTTACACATTTACAGTGCGTGCATCAAACGGAGCTTATATTTCAGATCTTTCAGCACCATCTGTTGCGGTAACTCCAAAAACTGTTCCGGGTGCTCCAACTCTCTCTGCAGCGACTTCCTCAACAACATCTCCTGGAAGTGCCACTGTCACCATTACTCCACCCGCATCTAATGGTGGAGATTCAATCACCTCTTACACAATCACTTCTTCTCCGGGCGGATTTACCTGCACTGTATTAGCCCCAGATACCAGTTGCCTGGTTGAAGGTTTGACACCAGGTGTGGCATATACATTTACAGCTGTTGCGAGAAACTCAGTACCAGGAACTTCTGCAGCTTCTGTTGCATCTAATTCAATTACTCCCATCGCCAAACCATCTGCACCAACAAATGTTGTGGCAGCAGCTGGCGATGAAGAAGCAACAATTACATTTACTGCACCATCGGCTAATGGATCACCAATCACAAATTATAAAGTTATTGCATTAACAATCGATGGTGTACCAATCTCTCCAGAGAAAAGTTGTACACCTGCGGGCAGTGCCACAAGTTGCACAATTACTGGCTTAGACAATGAGCGGCCTTACACATTCACAGTTACTGCAACAAACGCAGTAGATACAAGTTTTGCTAGTTCTGCATCTGCAGTTACTACTCCTAAAGATCGATTCCCACCGAATCTGCTAATTGATGGCCCTCCAAGTGGTATAGATATTGTCGGAAATGTGCTCTCTTCGGTTGCATTTTTTGAGGGTGCACCAGAACCAGTTGTGACTTATCAATGGCAAAGATGTACCTCTGAGACAGATCTAACAACCTGTTCTGCAATTAACGGCGCAACTGCTGCCACTTATGCAACTACATCTGCTGATGAAGGAAAATTCATCCGAGTTGTTTCTACAGCGACTAATGGCGTTGCACCAAATGTAGTAGCACCATCACCGATCAGTGGAGAGATAACTGGTCCTCCAAGAGCTACAACCCCAACAACTGGAACCACAGCAAATATCGACGAGCCATACGATTTGGCCACCGTAGCTTTTGGTGGTTCTGCACCAATCTTGTATGCAATTACATCTGGCGTCCTCCCAGCCGGATTAACTTTTGATCCATTCACTGGAAATATTTCAGGCACACCAACAACTGCTGGCTCTGCAACATTAACAATTTCTGCAACTGACCAAAAAAATCAGAGTAGTTCAATCACATTTGTTATCACCGTCGTAGATCCAAATGCAGGTGCCCCTGTAACACCAACTACAGGTTCTCCTGCCAGTAATTCGACAGATGGTGCCGATGCAGCAGCAAAAGCGGCAGCCGCAAAAGCAGTTGCAGATGCAGCAGCAAAAGCAGCGGCAGATAAAGCCGCAGCAGAAGCCAAAGCGAAAGTAGCTGCTGAAAAAGCGGCAGCAGAGGCTGCAGCTAAAGTTTTGGCAGATAGAGCTGCCGCTGCCGCGGCCGCCACATTAGCCGCAGATAAAATTGCCGCAGCGCAAGCAGCACAAGTTGCAGCAGAAAGAGCTGCAGCAGTCGCAGCAGCAAGAATTGCCGCAGCAAACGCAGCACAAGCAGCAGCACAAGCCGCGGCGGCAAAAGCAGCAGATTTGGCAAAAGTTCCAACAGTAAGCACAGCCGCTAAAAAACTAGCCGCTGCTGCTGCAGCATCGGCAAGAGTGCAAGCCGCAGCAGCAGTAAGAAATGCAGCCGCAGCTGCCGCTTCGGAAGTAGCTGCAAAAAGGGCAGTAGTTGCTGCAGCAAAAGAAGTAACAATTTCTATCGGATCTTTAAATTCAGCAACGGCAACTGTCGCAAAATCAGCATCAGCTGATGCTGCGGCAGCGGCAGC
>JBILFD010000121.1:0-3579 GCA_044351765.1 Candidatus Nanopelagicaceae bacterium
CAAACTTCTCCGGATGGCAAAGTGCTCGTGCAATAACATTGCAAAGTTCGGCAACCGGAGCCGGTAGGGCTGAAATTTGTGCAACGCATAACGAATACTCATTACTCAATCGGAAAATTGAAAAAGAAGTTTTGCCTTGTTCTCAAAACCTAGGGGTCGGTGTATTGGCTTGGTCGCCACTGGGTCGTGGAGTGTTGACTGGAAAGTATCAAAATGGAATTCCGGCAGATTCTCGTGGAGCAAGTCCCCACCTTGGTCCCTTTGTTGCAAATTACCTTGATGCTCGCTCTAAGCAAATCGTTACTGCGGTTAGTACGGCTGCAGATGGTTTAGGAGCAGCACCACTTGAGATTGCCTTAAGTTGGGTGAGAGATGCACCCGGAATTTCAAGTGCGATCATTGGAGCACGTACCTCTGCGCAACTTCGCGGTGCTTTGCGCTCTAATGATTTAGTTTTGCCAGATCTTGTTCGCTCGGCCTTAAATGATATTTCTGAGGCAGGCGATTGAAATTCACCAAACAAACTCCTACGAATACCAGACGATTCAAATTCCAAAAGGAATGAAGATTAATGTCGTTCGATCGATGCTCGTAGAACGAGCCGAGTTAGGAAGTTGGGTTTTAGATCGAGTTCGAATTTACCCAGATGGCAGACATTTGGTGACTCTGCGACGCCGGGTAATTAAGCCCCAACTTTCACTGGCGAACTAGGACTCAACAGTTTTGTAAGAATTTATCCAATACTCGCACGCCAAATTTGAGAGAACTAACTGGAACTCTTTCGTTAATTCCGTGGAATAAAGACATGAAATCCAAATCTGGCGGAAGTTTCAAGGGCGCAAACCCAAAACCGGTAATTCCCAGTAGTGCCAAGGCTTTGTTGTCGGTTCCGCCGCTCATGCAATAAGGAACCGGAATACCCTCTGGATCCTCAGAAATAATCGCGGCACACATTGCATCCACCAATTTTCCTTCAAAAGGAAATTCAAGCGCTGCATCTGTTGCAATCGTTTCTATTCTTACACCTTTATTTAATAGTGAATGCATCGTAGTCATGAATTCGTCCTCATAACCCGGCAAAAATCTTCCATCTATAACTGCAGAGGCGGTTTGTGGAATTACATTTGCTTTGTAACCAGATTCAAGCATGGTTGGGTTCGCTGTATTTCTTGTCGTAGCACCAATCATTCTGGCCATCGAACCAAGTTGCGCGACGATATTTTCTGGATGTTCAGGGTCGTATTGCAGATTACATGCTTCGGCAACTTTGCCTAAGAAAAAATTAACGGTCTGGGTCTGTCGAACCGGCCAGTCGTATGTACCAATTCTGGCGACACTTGCACTCAGAGCAGTAATTGCATTCTCTAAATTAATCATCGAACCATGACCGGCAGTTCCCTCAGAGATCAACCGCATCCAATGAAAACCTTTTTCAGCATTTTCAATCAGATAAAATCGTTTTCCATTCGGCAGAGTTGCTGAGAATCCACCAACTTCTGATATCGCCTCTGAGCAATTCTCGAAAAGCTCTGGTCTATTTTCTACTAGCCACCTTGAACCAAAAAGTGAACCCGCTTCCTCATCTGCAAAAAATGCCAAGACAATATCTCGCGGAGGTGTGTATCCAGATCGTTTCCAATCCGCAACGACAGCCAAGATCATTGCGTCCATGTCTTTCATGTCAACCGCTCCACGACCCCAAATTTCTCCGTCAATAATTTGACCTGACCAAGGATCGTGTTTCCAGTCTTCGGCGTTAGCTGGGACTGTATCTAAATGTCCATGCAGAACTAGAGCGGGGCGATTGCGATCTGCGCCTTTGATACGTGCTATTACATTGGAGCGATTTGGAGCACTGTCGATAATTTGATTTTCTATTCCGCATTTTGTAAGGAAATCACTGACATAAATCGCAATATCTTTTTCATTTCCATTACCTTCACCAAAATTCACGCTTGGAATTTGGATCAATTTTTGACAGATGCTTACAACATCATTCTCGAGTTGCTCGTAGTCAGTGCTTCGCATTTGGCTATTCTCCCCCACTTTGAACTCTAAAGAGTGATTTTGGTAGGCTATCTCTACAGATGGGCGGAGATCGCTGGACATCACCTGACCGGGTGGCGGAATTGGCAGACGCGCTAGCTTGAGGTGCTAGTTCTCGCAAGGGATTCGGGGTTCAAGTCCCCGTTCGGTCACAAGAATTCACCAATAAACAACATATCCAGGATGGGGTCTACGTGCGGGCAATTTCGATATCGGCCGTTGGTTCAGCGGATCAACTTCAAGTCGAAGAGTTTCCACGCCCAGTCTCATCAAATACCTCTGGTGAACAACTCTTAATTCGCGTTGAACTTGCTGGAATCAATTTCTTTGACATTTATCAACGCCGTGGAGAAAGACCGATGAGCTTCCCGGGGATTCTTGGCGTCGAGGGCATCGGTACGATTTTGGAAAGTTCAGTTCCGCTTTTAAATTTTAAAGTTGGCGATCGCGTCGGATGGGCTGGCGGTTCAAAATCTTATGCAGAATTTTTGACTCTAAACGAAGATCAATTGATCCCATTGCCGGCAAGTATCTCTTCAGAGAAGTTATTGCCTTTAATTCTGCAAGGCTTGACTGCTCATTTCCTTGCCACGTCCTCACATGTTGCTTCATCAAAAACCACCGCTTTAGTAACCGCAGCATCTGGCGGTGTCGGTTCTGTATTAATTCAACTTTTGAAACGTAACGGCGCTCGCGTAATTCCAGTGACCTCCAGTCATGAAAAAGTCGAGCGACTGAAGAAATTGGATTTCGAACATGCCTGCACATATGCAGAGATGAAAGAACGGGTATCAGATTTAACAAAAGGTTTAGGAGTCAACGTTGTGTATGACAGCGTCGGAAAAGAAACTTTTAATCAAACAATAGAATTCGTAGGACGAAGAGGAGACATGGTTCTCTATGGTGCCGCCAGTGGGCCCGTTGATCCAATAAATCCTTTGACTTTGACCAGAAATTCGATCTACCTTTCTCGTCCAACACTTTCAGATTTCATACCGACTTTTGCAGAGAAAAAAGAACGTATCAACGATCTTGTAAGCGCACTTCTTTCTGGAGCTTTGGAGCTTCCTGCAATTCAAACCTTCACTTTTGAGCAAGCAACGCAAGCGCACCGTCTGCTTGAAAGCGGCATGGCTGGCGGTAAATTGGCCTTCACGACAGAATAGGATTTAGTTAAAGATAGGAAGGGTGGTAACCCCGATGGAAGATTTAGCACTATTGGTTGCCATGATTCTGTTTTTCCCTGCCATCTTGGCGCCACTTGCTTTGGGCTTAACTTTCATGAAACGCCAACGTTGGCACATCTTTTTCATTCTTCCAGTATCGATTATGGCGTCATCAATTAGTGGTCCGTTGATTCTTTCAAATGTGAGCACCGGTGGAACCGTGATGGGTTTCCTCGGAATTACTTGTTCACTGCTTGCTGTCTGGCGTTGGGTGAGATCAGCTCCACCAAAACCTTTACGTGAAGATTAAGCAATTGGAAAATTCAGAAGTTATTGATTCACTTGCAAAAGCTCAGGCATTAATAAA
>JBILFD010000123.1:0-3564 GCA_044351765.1 Candidatus Nanopelagicaceae bacterium
GTTTTAGTTTTTATTGAAACTGGAATATTGGTTGGCTTCTGGTTGCCCGGAGACTCACTGCTATTTAGTGCAGGACTTGTTGCAGCCTCTCGAAATGATATGAATATTGCCATCTTGGTGACTGGTATTTTCTTAGCTGCATTTGTGGGCGACCAAATTGGTTATGTTTTTGGCAGAAAGTATGGCCGGCCATACTTAGAAAGAAAACCTTCCGATCGTCGCACAAAAATGATTGCGCGTACTGAAGAGTTTTACTTGAAACATGGTTGGTGGGCTGTTGTAGCCGCGCGCTTTTTCCCTTGGATTAGAACTTTTATTCCGCCAATCGCAGGAATTGGAAAAATGCCTTATTACAAATTCCTTTCGGCAAACTCAATGGGTGCTCTCGTATGGGGTGTCGGCATTACATCTGCCGGCTATTACTCAGCGACTATTCCATGGGTTAAAAGCAGTTCTTATGCCCTTGCAGCATTCTTTATCGGTGGATCAATAATCTCAGTTCTGTGGAAGAGATTTCGCCCTAATTGATCCTTGGGCCTTTACCCCACCGATTAGTACACCTGCATATGAGAGTGCGATTCCAATAATCAAATTTGGCCCTATAGCTACACCTTCTGTCGGAAAAATTAAATCAATTAAGAGTGAGCCGATTAATTGACCACCTGTCGTAAATAAAGTAAATGCTAATACGCCAATTTCTTGAACTATTGTCGAAGCAAAGGCGATGTAGAGAATTCCTATTGCTCCGCCGAGATAGACCCACCACGGGGAAGTTGGAAATTTGCCTAAATTATCTCCACCCAAAGTTGTGAACACCAATAAACACGAAAGAAATGTCAATCCTGTAGCAAAATTTAACCAAGTAGTCGCCAAGCTATTTTTTGAATGCTCATTTATTTGCCCATTTAAGGCTCTTTGCAAACCAAGTAGTAATCCTCCGCTAAATGAAAGTGCTATTGCAATTAAAGATGTGTTCGCAACTGTGAGGCGATCCCATACGGCAACCAAAACAGCAATCACAGTTATGACCGCAGCAAAAGTACGCCGCAGGGTTATTGGTTGTTTTCCGCCAGCTGTCATTCCTGCTCTATCAACAAACAATGAAGCGGCAGTCTGTCCTGCGATTGTCGTTACCGAAAGCAAAGCAACCCCTATTAAAGGAACAGAAAAAGATTGAATGGCAACAAAAATTCCACCAAGTACTCCAGCACTTAATCTCCACCGGGGCAATTGTTTCGACCTGATTCCGGTCACAATTCCTCTTAATCCATTTCGAACTTTTTTATTAGTAGCCAAAATTAAATTTAAAATTATAAATCCAGATCCAAATGAAAATAGTGCTGCTTCAACGCCATTACCCAACAGAGCTGATAATCCACCATTTACGCGTGATTGAAGGGCAACCAAAATCCCACATAATGCAGCAAAAATATCTAGCCGCATTTAAAGTTACTAATTATTCGAGTGCGTGACTATTGATTCGCGTTTGTCAGCAATAAAATCCATGAGCGCAAATAGTACGCCAGAGATCACAAAGGTAATGTGAATGATTACTCTCCACATAGTTCCATCGCCTACGGTTTCTTTACCAGACAGCTCTATGAAATCTTTCAAAAGTTCAATTACAGAGATAGCAACTAAGGATCCGATTAATTTAATCTTTAATCCAGAGAAATCAATTGTTCCCATCCAATGAGGCTTGTCTTTCGACTCATGAGCTGCATCAATACGTGAAATAAAGTTCTCATAACCAGCAAAAATTACAATTAAAATTAAGTTCCCCAAGAGAGTTAAATCAAGCAAAGCCAGCAGATCTAAAGTAAATGTGTGTGGGTCTGCAGTACCAATATGTTCGACTAAATGTACAAACTCGATACAAAATCTAATGACTAAAGCAACAAGAGCAAGTACTAATCCGACGTAGAGTGGTGTGAGTATCCAACGTGCTTGGAAGAGTCCTGTTTCAAGTGCGTGCACAAATTTAGACATGGAGAAAGTTTAGCCGAATTTCAAGCGCTGCCAATCTCAAATTATTGGTGGTCTACCAGCTCTTGTTAGTTTCCAGATTGCCTTCCAGGAGAGTTTTTTCTGCTTCCCAGGATTCGTTAAGAACCCACTGGAGAAACCCTTCAACCACGCTGTCGCTGAAGAGAAGGAGCGCATCCTTAAGGCAGATAGCGCGAACCAGTTAAGTAAGTAGATTTGGCCGATCGGGAAAGGGAGATTTCGACGAGCCAACCAAACTCGATTGCGCGCATTTAATCTATAAAAGTACTCATGTCGGGCTGGGCTAACAATTGGATGTTCTACTGAAACCTCTGTTATGTACCAAGCGGTATAACCGCGGTTGTAAACCTGCCAAACTAATTCAATTCCTTCGTGACCGTAATAAAAGTTTGCGGGCCACCCGCCTATTTCATCAAAAAGTTTTCTTCGAATAACAACTGCGCCTTCTGCCAAAGTCGTAGCTAATGAAGGTCTCATTGGATCGCCAATAATTAAGCGCGGAATCCATCGACGTGGGGTTTGGCCCCCATCCGCACCGACTATGCGAGGTTGCAATAAACCTGTTTGGGTATGTTTTTTCAAAATCTCTGCAAATCTACCAAGCACATTATTGTTCAAGATCTTTACATCATCATCCAAAAAGAATAAGTACTCACCAGAAACTTCTACTGCTCCAGCATTTCTTCCCGCGGGAATTCCTAAATTTTCAGGCAAGAAAACCGTCTTAACTCCGGATGTCTCCGGAGCAGGGTCCCAACCATTTCCAACAACTACGATATCTAGATCAACTCCACTTTGATTCTTTAAAGATTCAAGGGCTGCTGCAAACTCTTTTGGACGTTTGCCCATCGTAAGAATTACGCATCCAAAAGTGGGAGTCATGAAGCAATCAATTTGCGTGAAGAAAGTATCGCAATTAAATGTCCCACCAACACAATTATTGAAATTGGTAAAACCCAATCAATTAATAACTGTAAGGGATTATCTTGATTAGTTAAATACCCGATAGCACTAACTAACGAAATAACTATGGTCATCTCAACAGAATGAAAAATTCTGTGCAAAGGAAAAAATCTTGCTACGGACCTGATTTTCGACAGAAGAGAACTTTTTGGTTTTCCAATTTCACGATCATCTTTGTTTCGAGTTCCACCTGTAAAAAATTTAGCTACATGTACGGCGTCATTTAAAACTTTATTCAAAATTACAATAATCGCAATCAAAGCACCGTAAAAAGGGTAATTACTTTCATTCAATGGATCTGCTGGCCAATTTGCAGCACGTAATCCAAGCATTAAAACAATAGTTGCCTCAGCGCTGTAATGACCAATAGTGTCTAGAAATATTCCAGCAGGCGAAAACTTTTTCTTCCATCTTGCTAATTCGCCATCGCAACAATCCCAAAGCATTTGCAATTGAGAGAGGAAAAGCGCCAGCAAAATTCCCTTATAGCCTGGGATCAAGAGAGCTAAACCAGTAGATATTCCAGTAATAATCATCAACCAGGTAACTCCGTTGGGAGATATCCGGGTAGAGATCAGCGCCCGAGTTAAATAA
>JBILFD010000122.1:0-3564 GCA_044351765.1 Candidatus Nanopelagicaceae bacterium
AGCTAGGGCTAGAACTGTTGCTTGTTTTCTCATGCGCAGATTCTAGGCGGGTAAGGTGATCTCTAGTAGCAATCCACCCAGTTTGCTGACACCGAGTTCGATTGTTCCGCCATGTTCATTAATGATTCCGGACATGATGCTCATGCCTAAACCAGAGCCCCCAGTCTCGCGGGATCTGGATTTATCAAATCTTTGAAAATGTTGTCTTCCTTCAACATAGGCCCGAGTTGGCAAACCAGGGCCCCCATCTCCTATTTCCAAATGAATTTTTCCATCAATTAAATGGAGTGATATATGCACTGGTGCATCAGGTGGTGTGTGTCTGCGAATATTTCCAAAAGCATTAGCCAGCATTTGTTGTAAGTGAAGTCGTGATCCATCTAAGTAAATTTCTCCATCAATTGAAGATTCAATCATTCGGTTCGGATCTAGAACCTTTAAATCGTTAATTTGCGTGAGTACTAACTCTGAGAGATTTACTTCTTCACTAAATTCTGGAGTTTTTTGTCCCAACTCAGCAAGTAACAGCAAATCCCTAATCAATATCTCCATACGTTCAATTTCGGAGGTGAGTCTGGAGTAAGCGCGAGCGCTCTGCTCAGGATCAACCAATTGAGCCTTACTCAATAGTTCTACATATCCCTTGATAACTGTTAACGGAGTCCGTAGTTCATGAGAGGCATCTCCTAGGAACTCTTGCATACGAGAGGCGGATTCTTTCTCAATATCCAGAGCATGTTGCAGCGATGTGACCATTTTATTCAACGCAACAGTCAGTCGATCTACTTCAGAATCCCCCGAAGAAGATTCGATTTTAACCAAAGAATCCCCTTCGGAGATTTTGGTTGCAGTATCAACAAGCACTTCAATTTTAGAGATATCTCTTCTGATGAAAAAAAGAATTAACAAAACACCGAGAATTACTGATATCAGAATAAATCCAAGTAATGATTGTACATTTTTTGAACGCGTGGCCTGTACATCACCTAGCGATGTAGCAATAATTATATATTCGCGATCAGGAAGTTGAAATGTTCGGATTCGATACGGAGTCTCTCCGCTTATCTCAATTCCACGAACTCTTGCTTCTTCTAAATCTACTGTTGATGGCATTTTTTCAAATGTGCCAAACGGTTCTGTAAGTAGTGTTAATTCACCACCATCTGGCAACAAAGCAACTGCAAGTGGTACTGAAAACTCTTGAGAATAATAAAAGGCATCCCCTAATGGATTCTCACTATTTAAAATTTGAGATAGCAACGTTTCCATAATGCTATCCAATTTAGAAATCTCAGAGCGCTCTGCAGTAACAATGGAAGCGGCACCAATAGAAAGAGAGACCAGAATCGTAATTGATGCTGTTGCCAGAGACAGTCTTGAACGTAATTTCACTAAAGATTACCTTTGTTCATTTAGGTTCGACTAATTGGAATCCGACCCCTCGTACAGTGCGGATAAATTCAAGATCGTCACGGTTTAATTTTTTCCGTAAATAAGAAATATAGGTATCAACAACAGTGCTTTCAGAGTCAAAATCAATTTCCCAAACCGCACTTAACAATGTAGTTTTACTTAAGACTTTTCCTTTATGTTCCATCATGTATTGCAGCAATCTATATTCGGTTGGAGAAAGTTCAACAACCTCTTCATCCAAAGTCACTAAATGCAACTCGTCGTTTAATTGAATTGGACCACAGCGCAAAATTGGTGCGGATGAGCTCTTGGGAGTAGATCGCCGCAAAATTGCCGCTACCCGAAGCAATAACTCTTCAAGGCTAAAAGGTTTAGTTACATAATCATCTGCCCCTAATCGCAATCCACGGGCAATATCGGTCTTATCTCCACGTGCGCTGAGCATCAGCGCCGGGGTCTGATCCCCCGTGGAACGCAGCCGCTCGAGCAGTTCAAAGCCATCCATCAAAGGCATATTTATATCGATCACCAAGAGGTTGGCTGGTCGCTTACGCAAAGCGGTAAGAGCAGCCATTCCATCAGTTGCCTCAAAAGTTTCATAGCCACCAAGGCGCAAGGCATCCCCGAGCAAGTCACGAACCCCTACTTCGTCATCTACCACCAAAATCACAGGCTTATCTGTCTTAGCGAACCCTGTTGTGCTGGACATCTGGACCCCCTCGATTGGGCTATCTATCAGGTGAGGCTACTAGTAGCACCAATCCAATTGCACCCCCTAAATGGGGGATTCCCCTCAATCCCATAAAGCGCGAACCATTTTCACAGAACCCTCACAAAATCAGAGGGGAAGATTGGCTCATAACTTCGATACCGTTATCGAAGTGCGAATAGCAGCGAATGACAGCGAATAGAGGAGTCACAAATGGCACAGAGACCGCGGAGCGCTTTCAAACTCTCGCTAGCCTTCCTGATTTCAGGCTCCCTCTTAATTCCATCCGCTCTTTCGGCACAGGCAGCAGAGACTCCTGCTCCCGCTCCTTCACCTTCGGCAACCGGAAGTTATGAAGAACAACTAGCTGCTTACAAAGTTGCCTTCGATGCGTACAAAATTGCTTTAGATAAATACAAGCAAGAGCGTCGTACCGTAGAAGCCGCTCACAAAATAGCAATTGGTAAATATGAATTAGATTTAATTGCATTTGAAGAAAAATACAAAGTCGAATTAGCCACGATAAATGAAGCTTTTAAAACTGCTATCGATAAAGCGCGAGCTGATCAAAGAAATTCTCAAAGCAGTGCAAATACGCCAGAAGCAAGAAACGCTTTGCGAACAGCTATGAGTGCGGCAGTAATGGCAGCAACAAAAAACCGAATAAACGCAATTGATGCCCTTGGTGATATTCCAGTCAAACCTGAGCGCCCGGTATTTGCACCACCTCCAGTCGAACCACGCAAGCCAATGCAAAATCCAAAGGGAAATAAAAATCAGAAGAATCCAGCTAATCCACCAATGCAACCAAACAAGCCTGGTGGACAGAATAATCAGCAACCTGATCCAAATGTCCAAAGTAAAGTAAACAAGCCAGCGAAAAATCAAAATGCTTCTGGTAACGCAGAGATTTTTGAAAGTGATTTTTCAGCGTAAATTAAATTTATTTCTGCGAGTTAAAACCCCGAGTCGACCCCTCGGGGTTTTTTAATTCTTATTCTTTTTGGACTGCTTCAATCAATGCCTGGATATATCCATTTGCAAATGCCCGACCACGATGACCCCACTCAGTATCCCCGTGAGTGTGCGGAACATGATCATCCATAAAGAAGCCATCAAAGTTGTGCTTGTGATAGATCTTCATAGCTTTGTACATATCTACATGCCCGGTGTTGATGAACTCTTCTTTGAAAACTGGAACTGGACCAGAAACATTTCGAAAGTGCACATAAAGAATCTTTCTGCGTGAGACGAAGTACTCGATCATCTCGTAGATATCATCTTTCATCTCTGAAAAACTTCCCTGGCAAAATTCAATTGCGTTGCTATCACTTGGATAAATCTCGATTAACCGCTTATAGGCTTCAAATGAGCGGAATAACCTTGGGATGCCACCTAATTTTGGAACTGGTGGGTCACTTGGATGAATTCCTAATCTAATT
>JBILFD010000124.1:0-3525 GCA_044351765.1 Candidatus Nanopelagicaceae bacterium
TGCAATCTGGCGGTTCGTTAAACCTCGGCCAATATGTTCTAGCACCCTCTGTTCTTGATCGGTGAGTTCATAAATTTCACTCGCAGGGCTATCCACTTTGCGCAAGCGACTTGTGACATTCGAGACAAGAGCTATATCTAAGAGGGTTTCTCCCGCGGCGACTTTGCGAATAGCCTCAAGCAAATCCAAATTCTTAATATCTTTAATCACATATCCACTAGCCCCACCAAGAACTGCACCAAGGATTGCTTCATCGTCGAGAAAGGAAGTCAGCATTAATACCTTTACATTTGGATAAAGGGATCTAATCTCACGACAGAGTTCGATCCCACTTCCATCTGGTAGACGCACATCAAGGACGGCAACGTCGGCGGTAATAGATGCAAGCGTTAGAAGAGCCTCCTGCACATCTCCTGCTTGGCCAACAACGCTTAAATCTTCTTCAGTATCAATAAGTTCAATCAATCCCCGCCGGACAAGTTCGTGGTCATCCACAATAAAAACCCGAGTTGTCACGAAGTAATCGCCTGGGTCAGTAGTTTTCTCAGTGCGAAAACAACTGAGACCGCAATAACTAACATGACCGCACTCAATGTGTATGCACTTCCCGTGTCAATATCCATGTCTATGTATACCTGCATTGCCCACGTTTGAGTGCGTCCGGGCAATGAACCTGCAAACATCATAGTTGCACCAAATTCACCTAAAGCTCTGGCCCATGCCAGAACCGCACCAGTAGCAATGCCATTGCGCATTTGAGGCAGTGCTACCAAAGAAAAAACATCTCGAGTTGAAGCACGATCAATCATTGCTGCCTCTTCGAGGTCCTTTGGCAGATGGCGAAAATTAGATTCAACAATCAAAGCGAGAAAGGGCATTCCTACAAAAACACCTGTGACAACAACTGCGACACTGGTAAATGGCATCGACCATCCTGTTGCTTGGTAAATGTATTTACCCATTAGTCCATCTCGCCCAAGTAGAGCGAGCAACGCCATGCCTGCAACTGTGGGCGGCAAAACGATGGGAGCCAGAACTATCGGGCGCAAAATATTGGTAATTCGTTCGTTCCCTCTGGCCAAAACCCAGGCAAGTGGAACGCCTAATACAACCGATATACCTGCTGCCAATAACGAACTCCACAAGGAAAGTTGAATTGCAGAAACTGATTGATCGTGGGTCAAACGGCTTGTAAAGGAACTCCAAGGCACTTTTGCTAATAATGCAATCATCGGCGCTATGAGTAGAAAACTTGCTAAGATGGCAAGAGCGCCGCTAGTTCTATCTATTCGGCGATGATTCATGAAATAATTCCAAAACCGCTTCTGCGCAGATACGAACCCGCTTGCGAGGATTTAAGAAAATCTACAAAAGTGCGGGCGAGTACCTTCTGTTTCCCGTCGGAAATGATTGCGATCGAATAGTTTGTCGTTGATGCATGGCGATCACTGAAAACTATTTCTTTTAACGCTTTATGATTTTTTACTACATCTGTGTGGTAAATAAGCGCCGCATCGACTTCACCCTGCATAAGTTTGGCGATGACCCCCGAAGCCTTAGGTTCAAGCGACACAGGTTTTGAAATTACTTTTCCATCTGATGCAAGTGCGGCATCAGCAGCACTTCCGCAAGGCGCTTCATGTGCGCACTGA
Organism: Candidatus Nanopelagicaceae bacterium; assembly: GCA_044351765.1. Lineage (GTDB taxonomy): Bacteria > Actinomycetota > Actinomycetes > Nanopelagicales > Nanopelagicaceae > UBA3012. Next base: position 1,653 of record JBILFD010000124.1, read on the forward strand.
ATCCACTTAAGGCCGGGTTTATTAAGATCCTTGATTCGCTCAATTTTAAAAGGATTCTTCACGGGCACGGCAAGTACAATGCGATTTGATACAAAATTTTCATAGGCATGAACTCGCACCGATGTGCGTTGCATATCTTTTTTTGAGGCTGAAACAAAGACATCAGCTGGCGCTCCTGCATTTATCTGCCTTGCCAAAGTAGGCGAAGCCAGGAATGAAAAAGTGACTGTAGTGCCCGAATATTTTTTTTCAAATGCCTGACCTAGATAAGTTAAGCTATCGGCCAAGCTAGATGCAGCAAATACCGTCAAAGTATTCGTTTGGCTTGCATAACTATGAGGAAGGGTCGAAAGAAATGAAACGGTCAGTAGCGCGGAGAAGGTTTTCTTGCAGCGTGCATGCATGAATTCACTATACAACAGTGCTAATGCAGCCTCAAAGGCCCTGACAAATGAAAGAAATTGTGAATTCGAAAGGTTGCCGCTGGTGGGGAGACGTATCAATTAGTTAGATTGGCGAAGTTATCGATTGAGAAGAACTCAAACTGTGACGGCTCTATCTGAAACTTCGATGTCCACGATTTTGCCCATATGTCCATTTTCTTGCCCAAGGAATTCGGTCAAAACATCCAAGGTCTTGCATAAAACTAAACACTTTTGCATAAGCAAATGAGCGCAGTTTTAACCTGCGCCCACCTAATTAGAAGAAGAGTCGCCCTATAAGCCGGATTCTGTCGAGAATCACCATCCATCTAGTTCTGTAATCACTTACAGAATCAAGCAACCTACCCGATAACTTGAGCGAGCAGCTCTCGAACGTTATCTGTTTGATCTTGCTCCAGGTGGGGTTTACCTAGCTACGCAAATTGCTTCACGCACTGGTGGTCTCTTACACCACCGTTTCACCCTTACCGATTTCTCGGCGGTTTATTTTCTGTGGCACTAATCCCGCGGGTTGCCCCGGGTGGGCGTTACCCACCACCTTGCTCTGCGGAGTCCGGACTTTCCTCGGTACTTTTGTAACGCGGTGATCCAGGCGACTCTTCTTGTGGTGAGTTTATCGCAGTTTAGAGCGCTAAAAAATAGCCTTTTTAGGCTAGATGAAAGACTTCCACGAATTTATCGAAGGCATCTGCCGGCTTCAATCCAGGAACTGGAACAAAATATTCAACCATTCTTGCTTGCCATTTTAAGCTGATTTCTTCACGAGCAATTGCATTTAAAGATTCATTAAAATCTTCAAATTCACAGTACGTGATTAAGCATCCATCTTCCTTATTTAAAAATATCGAATAATTATGCCAGCCGGATTTTCTAAGTGCATCAAGGACCTCTGGCCAAACGTGCTGATGTTCTGCTTCATACTCATCAACTCGATCCAACTTAACAAACATTCTAAAGCAAACTCTTTCCATTAACTCTCCGTATCCTTACTTCAGTATTCTTACAAGATTAGTTTCTAAGATATCTGACAATCGCCCTGCATCAATATAATTTAAGTTTTCATAGGTCTGCTCAAAAGTAACTTTATCTAAAGATAAAGGAAAATCTGATCCCCAAATCAATTGATCTTTCGGAAACCTTTCTACTATGTACTTAATATATGGATCCAGCATTTGATATGGGTGAACTGGATCACTCGGCTCTAAACCATAAAATCCGCTTAACTTTAGATAGACGTTGCTGAATTTTACTAACGACGCAATTGTGCGTAGATCAGTGGCAATTTCACTATCACTCCTTGGCTTTGTAGGAATTTTCAATAAGCCAATATGTGAAATCAAGAGCTTCAAAGTTGGATTTCTTTTGAGAACTTCCAACCAGGGTAACCAGTGATCTCCTTTAGAGTTAATGCTGATAAGCCATTTTCTATC
>JBILFD010000125.1:0-3488 GCA_044351765.1 Candidatus Nanopelagicaceae bacterium
GTGCAGAAAGTGATTCGCAAACTGATGTGCAAGCTTTGCGTGATGGAAGAATTTTAATTGGAACAGATTTTGATGCACCACGTGGTCGGATCTGCATCTCATCTCCTAGCACTTTGCTATCGATGGGTGAGAGTGCGCAATGGCGTGAGTTAGTTGCTGAAGACCAAGAAGCGGTTATGGGCGGTTGGGCGATATTAGATGGCGATCAACTTCCAGGTGCGATGCTTTTAGTTTCTTGGGAAAGACATGGCGTTAGCGAGATAAGCATTCACTCTCTTGAAACTGGGGAACGCCAAAGCACAATTCCATTGCCGGGTTCGGGAACTTTGACTGGATTAAGTGAACGTCCGGAAGGTGGACATGAAGCATGGATTGGTTACACCGATCATGTAACTCCTCCGACTGTTTACCATTTTGATGCTCGCACATTACAACTTACTAAATATGCAGATCCCCCCGGAAGTGTTGCGGTGCCAAAAGTTTTCTCAAAACAAATCACCTACAAATCTGTTGATGAAACTCTTGTGCGGATGTTTGTACTTTCTCCAACTGAAAAGCCAGAAGTGCCACGTCCCACAGTGCTTTACGGATACGGTGGATTCGGAGTCGGTTTATCTCCTGGATATTCAGCAAGCGCGCTGGCTTGGGTTGAAGCAGGTGGAGTTTGGGTAGTTGCAAATATTCGCGGTGGTGATGAAGAAGGTGAAGATTGGCACCGTGATGGTATGCGTGGTGAGAAACAAAATGTTTTCGATGATTTCCATTCGGCCGCAAGAACTTTAATTGACCAAGGCTGGACAACCTCCGCGCAACTATCTATTGAAGGCGGATCAAATGGTGGTTTGTTAGTTGGTGCCGCACTAACTCAAGAACCTGCTCTGTACAGCGCAGTAGTTTGCTCAGCTCCTTTGCTAGATATGGTCCGATATGAAAAGCATGGCCTGGGTGCCACATGGTCTGATGAATATGGAAGCGCTGAAATTGAAGAAGAGTTTGAATGGTTAATTTCCTACTCCCCTTACCACCACGTACGTGAAGGCATTAAATATCCAGCAACTTTATTTACGGTATTTGATAGTGATACTCGCGTTGATCCACTCCATGCTCGCAAGATGTGTGCTGCTTTGCAACATGCCACAACGAGTGATTCACCAGTTTTAATCCGCGCCGAGTTTGATGTTGGGCATGGAGCAAGATCACTTACGAGATCTATTGATTTAACTGCAGACACTTTGGCATTTCATTCAAAATGGAGTGGAATGTCCCCAACTGGAGGCGCTAAATAATGAATGACTTCATGAACTCATTTTCTGATTGGTTTGACGGTGCCCCACTTCGCATCACCACAATTGTCGCGATTGCTTTATTGATTCGATTCGTCGGTGCCCGTGCAATTACCAAGGCTATGGATCGCTTGATTGCTCGATCAGATAAAGGCAAATCTAATCGAGTTGGTGAACGGGCCCGAACCATCGGCGCATTGCTGCGTAGTGCACTCGGTGGAACCACAGCACTCATTGCATTAGCGACAATTCTTGATGAATTAGGAATCAATCTTGGTCCGCTGCTTACCTCTGCTGGTGTTGTGGGTGTCGCATTAGGACTTGGTGCTCAAACTTTTGTACGTGACTTACTTGCTGGACTTTCAATGTTGCTTGAAGATCAATATGGCGTTGGCGACGAAGTTGAATTACTTGAAGTTAAAGGAATTGTCGAAAATGTTGGGTTACGGATAACTACCGTTCGCGCTCAAGACGGAGTCGTTTGGTATTTGCGTAACGGTGAGATCTTGAAAGTTGGAAACCGTTCTCAATGAGTGAGATAACCCCTTTTAATGGAAAAACTGTGGTCCTAGTTGATGGAGATTGCAATTTCTGTCGACGTGCAGTCGCTTGGCTTCGACCACTCATTTCAGCTGAGATTTACTTTTACGCATATCAAACTGCTGATCTAGTTACTCATGGAATTTCTATTGAAGAATGTGAGAAAAGCGTTCAATTAATTAAAGGAAATTACCGATCATCAGGAGCTACAGCGATTGCAGATTTGTTAACTATTGCCGGAGGCGCCTATCGCGGTATCGCAATTACCGTACGCACTTTGGGAAAAGTAAGTGATCTTGGCTATGAATGGATTGCAAAAAATCGGGGAAGCGAAATAGTAATTAAAATTTCTCAATTCTTACCGGAAGATCCAGACCCGCTAGATTAAAACTTTTCCAACATCTTAATCTTCTGAATTGATTAAAAATTGTGCTGCACCTTCTAGGTAACTCCAAAGCTCATTTCGCTGATCACTCAAGATCTCTAACTCATTAACTGCGCTTCTCATGCAAAGCAACCAAGCATCTCGCTCTTTTGTTCCGATTTTGAACTCCGCATGACGCATCCGTAAGCGTGGATGTCCTCGTTCCTCCGAGTAAGTCTTTGGCCCTCCCCAGTACTGCTCAAGAAACATCTTTAATCTGATTGCAGCGCCATGTAAATCATCTGTTGGATACATGGGGCGCAAAATAGGATCAATGGCAACTAGTGCATAAAAATGTGAAACTAATTGTTCAAATGCTTTTTCTCCGCCAATTGCGTCATAAAAAGTTTCTGACACTTTTATTCGCTAATTAAATATTGAGAAAGAAATGCTCGCTCTTGTTCATTTACTGGGCGAGAAGTTTTGGTATCCATTGAAACTGTAACTTGGACAGTCTTTGCTTTCGCATAGATTTCGCCATCTTTAGAAAGTTCATATTGCAATATAAAAGAGGATGTTCCAATCTTAGAAACCCATACTGCGATATCTATTTCAATTCCTGCATCATAAATTGGATTTATGTAATCAATATCTGCGTGTGCAACGACCATTTCAATCAAAACAGGTTGCAGATTTGCACGTTGACGTGAGTAAACCGTGAAATCGACTCGAGCTTCTTGAATGTAAGTTAAGTAAGCAGCATTGTTTACATGCATAAATGCATCTAAATCGCCCCAACGAACCTGACACTTAAATTGATGTTTCATTAGCGGGTCAACTTTCTGTAAGTAACACGATGGGGACGCGATGCTTCGGCGCCTAATCTCTCAACTTTGTTCTTCTCATAAGATTCGAAGTTTCCTTCAAACCAGAACCATTGTGAATCACCCTCGTAAGCCAAGATGTGCGTAGCCACACGATCCAAGAACCAACGATCGTGGGAAATCACAACTGCGCAACCAGAAAAGTTGAGTAGTGCATTCTCCAAACTTCCAAGAGTTTCAACATCAAGATCGTTTGTTGGCTCATCAAGAAGAAGTAAGTTCCCACCCATTTTTAAAGTTAGGGCAAGATTTAAACGGTTTCGCTCACCACCAGAAAGAACTCCAGCTAACTTTTGTTGATCTGGTCCTTTAAAACCAAAAGTTGACACGTAAGCACGGCTTGGAATTTCAACTTGGCCGACTTTCATGTAATCCAAGCCATCTGAAACAACTTCCCAGATATTTTTCTTTGGATCG
>JBILFD010000126.1:0-3475 GCA_044351765.1 Candidatus Nanopelagicaceae bacterium
AGTAGTCCGCCGTTTTCTGCAATACCGGTAGCAGTACTTTCTTTTGTATCTCCATTTTGGAAATCCAGTTTAATCTTGCTGCCTAGAGTTGCTGATAACTTTGAATATTTCCTAAGAATTTCAACATTGTCGTTAGCTAAATTCCAAGCATCAAATTCATTTCTAATCTCTTGAAGCAAGTGTGCAATCAATTCTTCGCGAGTTGTAATTACTCCCTCTTCACACTCTAAAATTAATGAAGTCGCAGTAGGAACCGGTAGTTCATTAACCTCTTGAAAAACATTTATCCCTATTCCAACAACTACACAATCTTCAAATTGCTCTGCGATTATTCCCCCAACTTTTAATTCACCGATTAATAAATCATTGGGCCACTTCAATTGCGGGGCTAATCCACAGTATTTCGAAATTGCATTTACTGCTGCCACACCAACAATTAGTGGGATCCATCCTTGATCTGCCAGGTTTCGTATTGGATATAGGACTGTTGAAAGTAGAACTGCAACTTGGGGTGGAGTTTCAAATGTACGCGTTAATCGTCCACGTCCGGCGCTTTGGTGATCGGCAATCAAAACCGTACCTGCAGGTAATTTCTCCACCTTTAACATTTCAACCAATTTAATCTGCGTTGAGGGAATACTCTGAAACAGGCTTACTCGCCAGTAACTATCACCAAGTAGTGAGATGATTTGAACCTGATTTAATGGCGCTCGATGCTGGTCGCTAATCATGAGAGGTACGGTACGGGTATGAGCGGTGACATTCACACAACTGCAGGAAAACTCGAAGATTTACAGGCAAGAATTAATGCAGCTACGCATGCCGGTTCTGAACGCGCAATTGAAAAGCAACATGCCAAAGGCAAAATGACCGCACGCGAGCGGATCGCAGCCCTGGTTGATGCTGACTCATTTACCGAATTTGATGAATTAGCTCGCCACCGCAGTGTCAACTTTGATATGCCACAAAATCGTCCATATGGCGACGGTGTAGTTACTGGGATTGCAACAGTCGATGGAAGACCAATCGCGCTTTTTTCACAAGATTTCACCGTAATGGGTGGAAGTCTCGGTGAAGTTTTTGGTGAAAAAATTGTAAAAGTTATGGATTTCGCATTACGAACTGGCGTGCCACTAATTGGAATCAATGATTCAGGTGGCGCTCGGATCCAAGAAGGTGTGGTTTCACTCGGACGTTACGGCGAAATTTTCCGACGTAACGCGCGATCTTCTGGTGTAATTCCACAGATCTCATTAATTCTTGGACCCTGCGCTGGTGGTGCGGTTTATTCGCCAGCAATGACAGATTTCACAATCATGGTTGATCAAACTTCGCATATGTTCATCACTGGGCCTGAAGTTATTAAAACTGTTACAGGTGAAGAAGTTGAGATGGAAGAACTTGGTGGAGCACACACTCATAATTCAAGAACTGGAAACTCTCACTATTTGGCCGCTAATGAACTAGATGCAATCGATTATGTAAAGAGTTTGTTGTCGTACTTGCCAAGCAATAACACTGATGCGCCACCAGTTTTCCCTGTTAGTGGATCAGATTCTCTGCATTCAAGTGACCTTGCGCTTAATACCTTGATTCCAGATGCTCCAAATCAACCTTATGACATGCATCAAGTGATCAAAGCATTGCTTGATGACTCTGAATTTTTAGAAGTCCAGGAACTTTTTGCTCCAAACATAATTATTGGGTTTGGAAGAATTGAGGGACGCTCGGTTGGTGTTGTTGCAAATCAACCAATGCAACTTGCAGGAACTTTAGATATTAATGCAAGTGAAAAAGCTGCAAGGTTTGTTAGAACTTGTGACGCATTCGGAATCCAGATTTTAACTTTGGTTGATGTACCTGGATTTTTGCCAGGCACTGATCAAGAATGGAACGGAATTATTAGACGTGGCGCTAAATTGCTTTACGCCTATGGCGAAGCATCAGTACCAATGGTTACTTTGATTACTAGAAAAGCATATGGCGGCGCATACGATGTTATGGGATCGAAGCACTTGGGTGCCGACATCAACTTAGCTTGGCCAACGGCTCAGATTGCAGTCATGGGAGCCCAAGGCGCAGTAAACATCTTGTATCGGAAAGAATTAGCAGAAGCTAACAACTCAGAGGATGTACGTAAAAAACTAATCACAGAATACGACGACACTCTTGCTAATCCATATCTGGCAGCCGAACGTGGCTTTATTGATGCAGTAATCGAACCTCAACAAAGTAGAATACTCATCACTCGTGCTTTCCGTGCATTACAAAACAAGAAAGATGTTTTGCCATATCGTAAACATGGAAATATTCCACTGTAATGAGTGATATTAAAATTCTAAAAGGTGAAGCGACAATTGAGGAAATTTCAGCAATTGAAAAAGCTTTAGCCAATAGACAATCAGTGCTTTCCAAAGGTAATGGCTATGGGAAAGTGGAAAATAATTCGTGACTAAAGTAATACTCGCTTCTGCCTCACCCGCTCGATTACAGTTATTGAAAAGCGCGGGGATTTTTGCTGAGGTTAAAGTCAGTGGAATTAATGAGGAGTTGCCTGAATTCTTGAATTTGCCACCAATCCAAATGGTTGTTGCCTTAGCAAAGGCCAAAGCACTAGCTGTTGCCTCATCTCTCAAGGGAGATCAATTAGTAATTGGCGCTGACTCGACACTTGAGTTTGAAGGTAAAAATGTTGGAAAGCCAGCAACATCCGATGAAGCTCTTTCGCTGTGGAGTTCTTACCGAAATAAAAGTGGCGTGCTGTATACCGGACAAGTATTAATTGACCTATCAAATGGAGCAATGGCAGAAAGAGTTTCGGCGACTAAAATTACATTTGCAAATGTTAGTGATGAAGAAATTGACGCTTACATTAAAACAGGTGAACCTCTTCAAGTTGCTGGCGGTGCAACTCTGGATGGAATTGGATCACCATTTATTTCAAGAATTGAAGGGGACGCAACAGGTGTAATTGGATTGAGCATGCCTGATCTTTTTGAGATGGTCACATCCCTAGGACACTCTTGGCACAAGTTGCGCCAGATAGGATCTGCACTATGAAAAGCGTGTTAATTGCCAACCGTGGCGAAATTGCGATTCGTATCGCAAGAGCAGCCCGCGATCACGGCGTTAAATCAATTGCTATTTACGCTGACGGAGACCGCAACGCTCTTCACGTTAAGGCTTGTGATGAGGCTTATGCACTTGGTGGAGTAACTGCTACAGAAACTTATTTAAATATTGAAAAAATAATTTCAGTCGCTAAGAAAAGTGGTGCTGAAGCTATTCATCCTGGATATGGATTCCTTTCTGAAAATGCCAAATTCGCACAAGCTGTGATCGATGCGGGTTTGATTTGGGTTGGGCCTCCCCCTGCAGCGATTGCGGCTTTAGGAGATAAAGTCTCAGCCCGAAAAATTGCAGCACAAGTTGGTGCTCCTCTTGTTGCAGGAACACCAGATCCAGTTGCCAGCAG
>JBILFD010000127.1:0-3464 GCA_044351765.1 Candidatus Nanopelagicaceae bacterium
GTAAAGCGTGTGATGCTTGAACCATTTCACCAGAATCTTCACCGAAAGATACGTTCCGAGAGCGGCAATAATCGAACCTACGATGACAGGTCCGAGAATGTGGCTTATTTCTGGATTGAATAGATCTGGAATCTTTAAAATTCCGGCTCCGAGAATTACTGGTGTCGCCAAAAGAAATGCAAAATCGGACGCGGCAGAATGTGAAAGCCCTCTGTTTAACCCAGCACCCATAGTTACACCAAACCTACTGATGCCTGGAAACAACGCAGTTGATTGCGCTACACCGATCGTGAAGGCACTCTTAAAAGATATTTGATGAACTAAAGTTTCATCCGAGTCTGTAAGTGTTTTTCTTTTACTTGATTTTTCGGCAATTATTAAAATTAATCCATTTAAAGTCAAAAAGATGCTTGCAGCGAGCGGCTCTGAGAAGAGAACTTGGAACTCTCTTTCAAATGCTATTCCCAAAACACCAACAGGAATGGTTGCTAGTAAAATCAACCAAATAATTCTGGATTCAGCTGTCTCTATTGAACGTAATTTCAAACTCGCGAAAAATGCTCGAATTAACTGCAGCCATCTTTTCCAGAAAATCAATAAAAGTGTAATCGCGCTGGCCGCATGTAAAGCGATGATCATCAATAAATATGGAGATTCTCCAGCGGTAGTGTTAGTTAGAAAATCTTTCCATTCGCCACCAATCCATGCTGGCACCAAAATGGAGTGACCCAAACTTGAAATTGGAAATAGCTCTGTAACACCTTGCAAGAAACCAGTTAATATCGCTTGCCAATATGAAAGTTCAAGTTGTGTAGCCACTTGCCCAACGATATCGGCTCAGAACTAATAAGATGCGCTAATGAGATTTAGACTCTCGCGGACCATTCCGCATACTCCGTGGAGAGCCGAAAATACTTGGTCGCTTTCCCCGCAGCGCTTTGCAATTTTGATTTTTGGTTTGGCGCTTTTTGGTATTGGTGATGGACTATTGGTTGTAGCTCACATTGGTAATGCACCATGGAGTGTTTTGGCCCAAGGCTTAAGTTTGCGCACAAATATCGCATTGGGCTGGTGGACATTTTTTATCAGCACCATAGTTCTTCTGATTTGGATCCCATTGCGGGAAAAACCGGGCTTTGGAACTATTGCCAATATCGTGGTGATAGCGACCTTTATCCAATTGACCGTAGATCTACTGCCAACCCCTTCGGCCCTTTGGAGCCAACTGACCCTTTCCATAATCGGGGTCATAACGGTGGGAGCCGGAAGTGCGCTTTATCTGACCTGTGGTTTAGGACCTGGCCCCCGAGATGGCTTGATGACCGCTTTGCACTACCGAACCGGGCTGCCCGTAGGACGCGTCCGGCTATTTATCGAGGTCGTGGTTTTGACGCTCGGCTGGTCCCTGGGTGGTCGAGTCGGGATCGGAACTGTTCTATTTGCGCTCTTCATCGGCTTTTCGGTCGCTTTTTGGTTAGGAATCGTGGGGCGTCTTACCGCCCGTTAAGCAAATCCACAGGTAGGTTAATGGCATCTTCCCTCGGTGTCGCGAGCCGTTACTTCGCACGGGGTCGCAAACACCCCCGTTACCAAAACAGTAAAGAGGGGTAATGCTAGATTCATATTTTAAAATCAGTGAACGTGGATCTACCGTCGGGCGTGAAGTTCGCGGTGGTCTAGTTACGTTCTTCACGATGGCTTACATCGTGGCTCTCAATCCGCTAATCATCGGTCTTTCAAAAGATAGCACCGGTAAATATATTGGTGGAGACGTTCCCAACTTGGCAAAAATTGCCGCTGTAACCGCTCTCGTTGCTGGAGTTTTAACAATCCTGATGGGCGTTGTGGCTAATTTTCCATTAGCACTAGCAACTGGTTTAGGTCTAAACACTTTCGTCGCAGTGGGAATTGCGTCAGAAATGACCTGGCAAGAGGCTATGGGCCTTGTAGTTCTTGAAGGTCTGATTATTTTGATATTGGTACTTACTGGTTTCCGCGTTGCGGTGTTTAAAGCAATTCCAACTCAACTGAAGATTGCTATCTCGGTTGGTATTGGGTTGTTTATCGCCTTAATCGGATTAGTAGATGCCGGTTTCGTCCGCAGAACCGGTACTGGTCCAGTTCCAGTAACTCTTGGTGACGGTGGAGAACTAGTTGGATGGCCGGTTGTTGTATTTGCTTTCGGCTTATTCCTGATGATCGGTTTGATGGTCAAAAAAGTTAAAGCTGCAATCCTGATCGGAATCGTTGCGGCCACAGTTTTGGCTGTTGCTCTCGAATCCGCTTTTAAGATTGGTCCTTTGTTTGACGGTGCAACTGGCAATGTAAATCCAAAGGGTTGGAACTTAAACGTTCCTGCTGTTCCTAAGGAAGTAGTCGCAACTCCTGACTTCTCACTAATTGGCAGCTTCGATCTATTCGGAGCGTTCTCCAGAGTGAGTGTTGTTGCTGCGTTGTTATTCGTATTCACACTTCTCTTGGCAGATTTCTTCGACACCATGGGAACAATGACTGCGATTGGTTCCGAAGCCGGCCTTAATGACAAAGATGGAAATGTTCCAAATGCTAACAAGATCTTGTTAGTTGACTCAGTCGCAGCTATCGCTGGTGGAGCATCTTCAATCTCTTCAAATACTTCATATATTGAATCAGCATCAGGTGTTGGCGAAGGTGCACGTACCGGATTATCTTCTGTAGTAACTGGTATCTGTTTCTTACTTACAACATTCTTGGCTCCACTTGTTGCAATTATTCCTTACGAAGCCGCAACGCCTGCATTGATAATTGTTGGCTTCTTGATGATGACTCAAATCAAGGGAATTGATTGGAATGATTTGGGTGTTGCAATCCCAGCATTCTTAACAATTATTTTGATGCCTTTTACCTACAACATCACCGTAGGTATTGGAGCTGGCTTTGTTTCTCACGTAGTAATTCGTGCGTTGCAAGGTAAAGCAAAAGAGGTTCACTGGTTACTTTGGTTAATCTCAGGTCTGTTTATGGTCTACTTCCTAACTTCACCAATAAATACTTGGGTAGGCTAGTAAGAGCTTAAAAGTAAATAGCGCCGGTTCACTTAAAGTGGATCGGCGCTATTTTTAATTTAAAGAGCTCTTGCGAACCAACGTCCATTCTCATGAGATAAATCAATTGTGAGGCCGAAAGCCTGCGAAATATTGGCAGAGGTTAAAACTTCACTTATTGGGCCCGCTGCAACAACTCCCCCATCCCGCAATAACAAGGCATGAGTAGTGCCACTTGGAATCTCTTCCACGTGATGAGTGACCAGCAAACTTGTGGGTGCTGCCGGATCCAACGCCAGACCACTTAATCTAGTGAGTAGATCTTCCCGGGCTCCTAGATCTAAGCCAGCAGCTGGTTCATCTAAAATCAACAGTTCAGGATCTGGCATTAAGGCTCTGGCTATTTGAATTCTTTTGCGTTCGCCTTCACTCATACTTCCA
>JBILFD010000128.1:0-3458 GCA_044351765.1 Candidatus Nanopelagicaceae bacterium
CCGCAATAATTTTCTTGATCTTGACATCGGCTTCTTTAGCTAATTCCGCCGCTGTTTTCTTGCCCAAGAAAATTTCTGAGTAAGCGTCCGTGCCGACCTTTTGAACGCTTCCGTAGAAGGCTGCCGTTGGAATATCCCAGACATTGCCTTTAAGGGCTCCCACGAAACCTGCAGCCATACCACTGGCAACTTGTGGATCTTTCTGAGCTTTCAAACGGGAAGGTAAGCGGTACTCGAGTTCGTTGTAATACAAAATGGCTTTGGTTGACAACATGAACTTGATGTACTCAGCAGCTAATGCTTTTTGCTTGCCATTACGTGAAACTCCATAACCGATCATTCCAAGAGTGGTGTGTGGCTTTGAGCCATTGGCAGTTGGAAGTGGGAATCCACCCAATTTGCCCTTTAATGAAGGGTTTTGGGTGACAGCAATACCCATGGTGTGTGGACCAGTAACCATCATTACTGCTTTACCTGTTGCAAGTTGTGCACTTGCTTCTGGGTAACCAGTGGTTGTGTGTCCTGGAGGAACAACTCCCATCTTGATAGCGTCTGCGTAAAATTGCAATGCAGTTTCGTATCCTTTAAGTGACGCACCAGATTCCCATTTTCCTTGGCTATTTTCTTTGATGTCATAAGCACCGCTGTTGATTAAAACCGCTAGGAAACGACCGGCGCCAGAACCATTATTAGTTCCTACCATTCCAAATCCGTATTGGTCAATCTTGCCATCTTTATCTTTATCAACAGTTAACTTCTTAGCAACATCCAAGAACTCATCCCACGTCTTAGGCATTACCTTGATGCCGGCTTCTTCCATTAAGTCTTTGCGATAAGCAACGGCCATCGGAATTGCAACCCATGGAGCTAAAAGTAATTGACCGTTTTGGATAGCACTACTTAAAAATAGTGGGTCAAAACCATCAACATACTTTTGGCCAAGAAGAGGAATTAGATCTTCGTAGATCCGCATTTGCAACGCTTTACCGGTGAACTCAGGGAAGTGCATATAAATGTCTGGAAGGTTTCCACCAATTGCCATAGTTGTAAGTTTTTCTGGTAAGCCGTTTGACGGGATACCGATAAATTCAACTTTTACATTTGGACATGCCTTCATGAAGTTATCAGCATTTGCTTGATCAGCAAGTCCGCCTGGTTTTTCCAAAATAACTGCTGACGCAATAACCAGTTTTGTTGGTTTTGTGCCGCATTTTGGCTTTAAATTCTCATTAATGTCTCCTACAGCGACTGGTTTAGCAGCAGGCTTCTTTGTTACCTTTGCAGCAGGCTTCTTTGTAGCAGCCTCTGCAGAGATGGAACCGATTCCGCCAATTAATAATGCGGTTGCGATTCCCGCAGCAATTGCCTTGCGGCTAATGCCAACGCGATTACGTGTTAATTGCATTTTGGTCCTTTCGGGTGACCACAAGATGGCCGGAAGATGGCCAGCAGTTTGGACTACTGGGGAAAAGTACTACTAAATACTCAAATTGGCCATACATAGAGCCATAGAAATCAAACTTTTTAGTGATCGTTATTCAAATGTAACCTAACCTTTTTTGGGGGATTTCCCGGGCTTCCTCGCCAAGAGCGGATTACCGAAGTGGGCTGCGTGGCTTGAGGTCTGGGAATAGGGATTCATTAGGGGAGTCAGCCGCGGTTAACCGATCTACCTGCGCAGATGTCAGTTTGAGGGCACTTGCCCGAATGATCGAATCCACTGTGGCCAACTTTGTGGCCCCTGGAATGGGGATCATCACAGGGGTCAGGGCCAAAAGCCAGGCAAGGACGACCTCCTGGGCAGTTGCTCCAACCTCGGTCGCCACGGCTGCGAAATCGCTGTAGCGCGAGCCAACTTCCCCTGCCTGGGCTGCCCCGCCAAGAGGAGACCACGGCAAGAAAGCTATGCCAAGTTTCATGCACTTATCTAATACGTCCTGTTCGCCGCGATAACGAGGTGAGTACTCATTTTGAATTGAAACAACTCCGCCATCATTTGGTCCACCTAAAATTTCAAGCGCAACTGCAAGTTCTGCCCCTTGAGCGTTTGATAAACCAATTCGCTTAACCATTCCGGCATCTTTTAACGCTTTGAGTGACAACATTTGTTCGGTGTAAGTCACGCTTGGATCATGTCGATGGAATTGATACAACTCAATGCTTGATGTATTCAAACGTTTTAAACTCGCCTCACAAGCTTTCAATAATCCCTCACGCGTACCATCACGCTCAACAACATTTTCAGCTGGCTTAATAATGCCGCCCTTAGTTGCGATGATTACTTTTGAAATATCTGCACTTCCTGAATAAGAGCGCATCGCTTCAGCAACTAACGTTTCATTGTGTCCGAAGGTATCCCACGTTGGTGAATAGACATTTGCGGTATCCAGCAAAGTAATTCCTAAATCAATTGCGTGGTGGACTGTTGCAATTGCTTGTTCCCGATGATCAACCATTTTGATATTTGAAAGCGGCATACAGCCAAGTCCAACAAGTGAGACAGTTAAATCTGCAATTTTACGTGTTTGTAAGGTCATGTTTTAGAGGTTATCTTAAAAATACTTTTTTGGCACTAATTGTTTTTAAAATTAGTAGCACACTGCTTATTAATTGCCTACAATCCTGATATGGCTCAATACACAATATTAAATTCACCGGTTGAAGTTGCTGGCGCTTTTGGTTATGACCATGACCAACCAGATCGACCAGATTGGGTCATTCCGCGCCGTTTACCGGATTGGACCAGAGCCCAATACGCCGACAATGGCATCAATCAAACCGCTCGCACACCATCTGGCGTTCGACTTAGATTTCGCACAAGTGCAAGTGAGATCAAATTAAATGTATTGATTTCGCGAGTAGTTATAAGTGGATTAGTCGAAAATAAACGTCCGGCAGCATTTGATTTATTTGTTGATGGAAAAGAATCACAATCTGTTCTTGCCCAAAATGGAAATACTTTGCGCTTGGAATTGTCGCTTCCAAATGTGGCCATTTTAAAAGAAACTATTGAACCAGGCGCTGATGACTTAATTGTTTTTAACAACCTTGGCAATGAGATGAAAGATATTGAGATTTGGTTCCCGTCATCTGCTGTTGTTGAAGTTGGTCCAATAGAAACGAATAGTGAAATTCTTGCACCGACTAAAGACACGAATAAAAAATGGACTCATTATGGAAGTTCAATTAGTCAATGTGGTGAAGCAGAAAGACCACTAGATATTTGGCCAGTGCTCGCCTCAAAATTACTTGGATTGAATTTAACAAGTTACGGTTTTGGTGGTCAGTGTCATCTTGATGGATTTGTTGCTAGATCAATTGCAAATACTCCAGCAGATTTTATTTCCCTCAAGCTTGGCATAAACGTTGTAAACGCGGACACGATGCGCGAGCGCACATTCATCCCAGCAGTCCATAATTTCCTAGACACTATCCGCGAAAAACAACCTAATGTT
This sequence comes from Candidatus Nanopelagicaceae bacterium, assembly GCA_044351765.1. Classification (GTDB taxonomy): domain Bacteria; phylum Actinomycetota; class Actinomycetes; order Nanopelagicales; family Nanopelagicaceae; genus UBA3012. The sequence continues at coordinate 3,456 of JBILFD010000128.1, forward strand.
CCA
>JBILFD010000129.1:0-3452 GCA_044351765.1 Candidatus Nanopelagicaceae bacterium
CCGGAATGTTAGGAATGATCGGTGGTTGGCTCGCAAAAGCGTTCATAGCGTCGTATCGTGTCATATGTGAGTCCAGACCCGGCTTTTGATGGCGAAGCGATTGCTCGTGGCGATATTGATCTTGATATCGGCACCCTTGCAAAAGCAATTTCATGGGTTGAAGATGGCGGGAAATTGCCCGACCCCTTTCTGGATGCCGGCAAAGCGAAAAGTCAGACGATCGGCATAACTGGTTCTCCTGGAGTTGGTAAATCCACCCTCACTTCCGCATTAGTGAAGGCGATTCGCAAAGCCGGGGAATTGGTTGCGGTGTTGGCGGTAGATCCATCTTCGCCCCTTACTGGAGGTGCACTGCTCGGGGACCGAATTCGGATGCAAGAGCACTACTTAGATGATGGGGTTTATATCCGCTCGATGGGGTCGAGAGGCCATTTAGGCGGATTAGCCGCAGCCACTCCACAGGCGATCGCTTTAGTTGCGGGCGCTGGTTTCACCCAAATAATTGTGGAAACTGTTGGGGTTGGGCAAAGTGAAGTTGAGATTATGAAGTATGTAGACACTGTAATCGTCTTATTAGCGCCTGGAATGGGTGATGGAGTTCAAGCGGCAAAAGCTGGGATCTTAGAGATTGGCGATATCTACGTAATTAATAAGAGTGATCGAGATTTAGCAGGGGCAGAAAATGTGGCATCTGAATTAGCGAGATCAATCGAATTATCACCACGTACTGATGGTTGGAAACCAGAAATCTTAATTGCATCAGCGCAAGAAAATATTGGTGTTAATGAAATTTTAGGCGCGGTCGAAAATCATCGTAAATGGCGCAAATCGGTGGCAGGATAGCGGGGTGAGTATTTCGGGTGGATTGCCGCAGCAATTTAACCGAGCGATAGACCTAAGTGCTTTAGCCGCTAAAAAGACACCCCCTCAAGATTCTGTAAGTGCAGGTGGTAGCGCTCGCCGCGATGTTGATGAAAACTCACTTGTTAAAGAGATTATTCCTGGCTCAAAGCAAGTCCCCGTAATTTTGGTTGTTTGGTCGCCTCGAAGTGAAGAATCTAAATTATTAGTACAAGCGTTAGAAGCACTTCATCGCAAACATAACGAAGTATCACAGAGATGGTCATTGGCAGTTCTAAATGCTGATGCCCAACCTGCAGTTGCACAAGCGTTACGAGTTTCAACTATCCCAACAGTTATGGCAATTATTGCCGAACAGGTTGCACCACTATTTGATTCAATGATTCCTGCCGATCAACTTGAAGTTGTGTTAAACAAAGTAGTTGAACTCGCTGCCGAGCAAGGAGTGACTGGAATATCAAATGGCGTTCCAAATGAGCAAGTAATTCCAGATGACCCTGATTTAGTGATTGCAGACCAGGATTTAGAAGATGGAAATTTTCAAGGTGCAATTACAGCCTTTGAAAAAGTATTAGCGCGCAAACCAGGAGATCCCGAAGCGACCCAAGGGTTAGCAAACGCAAAATTGTTATTGCGTACCTCAGTGGCAGATGCAACTGCGGCCCAAGAGGCCGTCCTGGCCAATCCAGAAGATGCTAAAGCTCAAGCATTGGCTGCAGATTTTGAGATTTTGTCAGGACAAGCAGAGGCAGCCTTAGATCGCCTGATTCAATTTATCTCAACTAATCAAGGAGCGCAGCGCGATATCGCCCGCACTCATCTTTTGGAACTTTTCCAAAACTTTGCTCCCACAGAACCAATCCTGATCGCAGCCCGTTCAGCCCTATCGAAAGCGCTTTTCTAATGAATCCAATCACTAAAAGACATCGTCGACTTTTTGCCATGCTTTATTTCACCTTTGGTTTGGGAATTATGTCTTGGGTCCCAAGATTTTCTGAAGTAAAACAAAACTTGGGTTTAAGTAACGGTGAGTTTGGCACGATTATCAGCACAGGAGCATTCGGAGTTTTCTTTGCGCTATTAATTATTGGTCATGTGGTGCATGCTTATGGCGTTCGTATCGTTCTAATAATTTCTGGAATATGGATGCTTTTAGCGATTGCTGCAATTACTTGGATAACAAGTCCAGTTTATTTCCTTCTATTTAACATGACAATTGGTGGAAGTATCTCTGCCTTCAACACTGCAATCACAGCGCAAGCGATAGCCATGGAAAAAGAGCTGAAGAGAAGTTACCTTCCTAAAATGTCAGGTTTTTTCGCAGTTGGAACTCTGGCCACAACTTTACTAGCAGGAATTGCGGCAAGATTTACATCAGTGCAAATCCATGCAGGCGTTATCTCAGCAATATCAGTTTTACTACTTCTTTATATAGTCAAAGAGCTGAATATTATTTTAGTTCCAGCAAATAAGAGTGATGCAGCAAGAGATGCAGTGAGATTTGCACAATTTTTCACTTCCTTTAAAATCGATTGGGTCGTAAATTTAGGTTTGCTATTTGGCTCTCTTCTTGCTTTCTCTGCAGGAGATTGGGCTTCTATTTACACTCGTGAAGAATTAGGCTTATCTAAATCTTTGGCAGTAATTCCATTTTTTATCTTCACCATTGGAATTATTGCTGGACAACTTGAATACGCAAGATTTGAAAAAAAGTATTCGATGGTGAAATTAGTTAAGTGGGGCGGAGTAATCGGCGGCGTTGGAATGGCTATCGGAACCGTCACCGGCCGGTGGGTATCTGATTATTCAATTTGGGCTGGAGTCGGAATCGCAAGTGTGGGATTTTTAATTGGTGGACTCGGATGTTCATTTATTGGTTCGATATTTGTCTCACAAGCAACAAAACGCTCCAAATTGCCAGCAAGTGTTGTGATCGCCCAGTTAAATTCAGTAAATACATTAATAGTTTTTGTCTCAAAGACAATAGTTTCACTCACCGCACAATTAACCTCGGTGACAGTTGCTTTATTAGTCCCTTGCGTGATGCTTCTATTTGTTGGAGCCTTTTTACGAAAAGAGAGCTAGAAGAAGAGTTAGCCAGAACCTTCAGTGTTGCCTGGATCTGCTGCCATGATGTCGTGAAGTGCGTACTTATCAAGAGCGGCTCTAAGTGTTGCAACTTGAACTTTTCCTTCGCGAACTAGTGCAGCCAAAGTCGCTACGACTATTGATTCAGCATCAACACGGAAATGACGACGCAAAGCGCCTCGAGTATCAGATAAACCAAATCCATCAGTTCCTAATGAGGTAAATGGATTAGCAACCCATGGAGCCACTTGGTCTTGAACGGCGCGCATGAAATCACTGACCGCAATAACCGGACCAACACTGCCCGCTAATTTTGTCGTGATGTATGCGGTACGAGGTGATTCAGGGTTCATCATGTTGTGACGATCAACTTCCAATCCATCACGACGCAACTCATTCCAAGAGGTAACTGACCAGATATCAGCGGCAACTCCCCAATCCTCAAGAAGTAATTTCTGAGCTTTAATCGCCCAGTTAACTCCGACGCCAGATGCCAAGAGTTG
>JBILFD010000130.1:0-3428 GCA_044351765.1 Candidatus Nanopelagicaceae bacterium
ACTAAATAACGATCTAGATACTTCTAAAGCGCTTGCGCACATTGACGCTTGGGTAGAATCCGCAATAGTAGATTCTGGTTCAGATAAAAACTCAAAACTTGCGAACACTGGCACTCTTGCCAGATTTATCGATGCAGTTTTAGGTGTGGCAATCTAAATCTGAGGGTTGTCTTCTCCACGTCTGCGTAAATATCGTTCAAATTCACGGGCTATAGCTTCGCCAGTTGCTTCCGGCAAGTCAGCCTCGTCTTTGCTTTCTTCTAAAGATTTGACGTAATCCGCAATCTCGGAATCTTCCTGTGAAAGTTGATCAACACCAATTTCCCAAGCTTTTGCATCTTCAGGTAATTCACCTAAATCAATTGAGAGTTCTAATAAATCTTCTAAATGATTTAGCAAAGACAAAGTGGCTTTGGGACAAGGGGGTGAAGAAACGTAATGGGGAATTGCAGCCCAAATTGAAAGCGCATCGATCTCTCTTTGGTTGCAGGCATCTTGAATTGCTCCAAGAATTCCCGTTGGTCCTTCATAACGACTCATTTCCAATCCGAGACGTTCGCCAAACTCTGGTCTTGCTGCAGTGGCGGTGACTGGTATCGGGCGAGTATGCGGAACATCAGCGAGTAGTGAACCAAGGCAAACGACCATCGAAATATCCAGATCTTCTCCAAGATCGAGTAATTGACCTACGAAAGTTCGCCATTTCAATGAAGGCTCGACACCAGATACTAAAATTAGATCACGATCATAATTTGGCAGCGAAACCCCACGAACGGTTGTGGTCGGCCAGGTAAGCGAACGATTAAATGATTCATCCACTGAAACAATCGGGCGATTATTTTGATAATCGTAAAACTCTTCCGTATCGAATTCACCAATCGTCTGAACTGGCCAAATGCTCGCTAAATGTTCAAGTGCTGCCGAAGCTGCTTCTCCCGCGTCATTCCAGCCAGAAAAAGCCAAAATCATTATTGGCGATCTGAGTTGCGGTATGCCCAAAATCTCCATGACCTAACACTAGAGCAGATGGCTTAACCGGTACTCTTTGCACAATGATTAGCCTGCGTCAAAGCCTCGAGAGCCGCGTTTTAGTGGCCGATGGAGCCATGGGAACAATGCTTCAGGCTCAAAATCCAACCATGGAGGAGTTCCAGGGTTTGGAAGGTTGCAACGAGATTCTGAATGTAACTCGTCCAGATATGGTTGCCGCAGTACATAACGCTTATCTAGAAGTCGGCGTCGATGCGATCGAAACAAATACTTTTGGCGCCAATTGGGCGAATTTAGCTGAATACGAAGCAGAAGATCGGATTTATGAATTAGCACTAGCCGGTGCAAAGATCGCACGAGAGTGCGCAGATAATTATTCGACGTCCGAGCGTCCTAGATATGTTTTAGGTTCTCTTGGGCCGGGTACTAAATTGCCAACTCTGGGACATACAACTTACGAGCATTTGAAAAATGCTTACGAAATTGCCGCGCAAGGATTAATAGATGGTGGCTGCGATGGTTTGCTGATTGAAACCGCACAAGATCTTTTACAGGCGAAAGCCGCAGTAAATGGATCGAGAGCAGCAATTACTAAATCTGGGAAAGATATTTATTTAATGGCGCAAGTTACAGTCGAGGCAACCGGAACAATGTTGCTCGGTAGTGAGATTGGAGCTGCACTTACCGCCCTGGAACCTCTTGGAATTGATTCGATCGGTCTTAACTGTGCAACAGGACCAACAGAGATGAGTGAGCATCTTCGCCAACTATCGCAGCAAACAGAAATCGCGATCACATGTATGCCTAATGCTGGCTTGCCAGTACTAGGACCAAATGGTGCGCACTATCCACTTTCTCCAGTTGATCTTGCTAAAGCCCTAAAAGTGTTTATCGAAGATTATGGTTTGAATTTTATTGGTGGTTGCTGCGGAACTACTCCAGAACACCTTAAAGAGGTAGTTGCTGTCGCACAGATGGAGAGGCCAGTTGCACGGGAAATACCAGTCGAGGCCTCAGTTGCATCTCTTTACCAACAAGTACAACTCCGTCAAGACAAAACTTATTTAGCAATCGGTGAGAAGACGAATGCAAACGGATCTCGTGCCTTTAAAGAAGCGATGTTGGCGCAAAATTGGGAGCAATGTTTAGAGATCGCTCGTGATCAAATTCGCGATGGTGCTCATATGTTAGATCTATGTGTTGATTATGTAGGTCGCGATGGGGCTGTTGATATGAGTATTTTGGCTGAGAAGTTAGCAACTTCTTCAACATTGCCTATTGTTCTCGACTCTACTGAACCAAAAGTTATTAAAGCTGGTCTTGAAAGATTAGGTGGCAGAGCGGTAATCAACTCCGTTAATTATGAAGATGGTGATGGTGCAGATTCTCGTTTTGCCAAGATGATGGAGTTAGTTAGCGAGCATGGATGCGCTGTCATTGCATTAACCATCGATGAAGAAGGACAAGCCCGAACTGCTGATTTGAAAGTTGCAATCGCTACACGACTAATCGAAGATTTGAAAAATAAATGGGGGATGAGAGTCGAAGATATAATTATCGACACACTGACTTTCCCAGTCGCAACTGGACAAGAAGAAACCAGACGTGATGGTTTAGAAACAATTAATGCAATCCGTGAAATACGTCGGATTTACCCTGAAGTTCAAACCACACTTGGTGTAAGCAATATATCTTTCGGCCTAAACCCTGCAGCAAGAATAGTTTTGAACTCAGTATTTTTACATGAAGCGGTGAATGCCGGGCTGACGTCAGCAATTGTGCACCCTTCCAAGATCACTCCATTTGCTCGCATTTCTGATGAGGTAAAAGAAGTTGCGCTTGATTTAATTTACGATCGTCGCAAATACGAAAATGATCTTGTTACCTATGACCCTCTCACTAGATTTTTAGATCTTTTTGAAGGTGTGGAAGCCGCGTCAGGTCGTGCAAGTCGGGCTGAAGAATTATTGCTCTTGCCCCTACAAGAGAGATTACAAAGACGGATCATCGATGGAGAACGGGCAGGACTTGAAGCAGATTTAGATTTAGCAATGACAGAAGGAATTAAGCCATTAGCAATCATTAATGACCATCTTCTTGAAGGCATGAAAACCGTAGGAGAGTTGTTTGGCAAGGGTGAGATGCAACTTCCTTTTGTGCTTTCATCAGCTGAAGTAATGAAACTTGCGGTTGCCCACTTAGAGCCAAGTATGGAAAAAACTGATGATGAAGGTCGCGGAAGAATTTTGCTTGCCACTGTAAAAGGCGACGTTCACGATATTGGAAAAAATCTTGTAGATATCATTTTGTCGAATAACGGTTATGAGGTTGTGAATATCGGTATCAAACAACCGATCAATTCCATTATCGAAGCGGCCGAGAAAGAAAATGTAGATGTGATTGGCTTGAGCGGATTATTAGTCAAATCTACGGTGATT
>JBILFD010000131.1:0-3404 GCA_044351765.1 Candidatus Nanopelagicaceae bacterium
TAACGCCATGCCTTTCCCAGGAAACTAAAAGCATGGCACCCGGAAGTTGATCTCCATCTAATATAGCCCAACCACCCATAACCGCTTCTTGATCTTCGGGTACTAACTCACGCCATTGCGCACTTTCACCCATTGAAAGCAAAGTACTTGGGGATGAGATGCAGATCCGACCACGTGGCGCATCAAAATCTGTTCCGATTAAAATTCTTCCATCGCGTAAAGCTTGCACATCTGTTTGTGAATCACTTTCTGCACTTTGAATTAAAATCAAATCTGGTTTTTCGATGGAACTACTTTGTAGATCAGCGAGCCAGAGATCATTACGAGGTTCAGTACCTGCACTTGCAGAGATGCTGAGCCAACGTCCATCCATTGAAACGCTCACTCCGTAGTAACTAGTTATTTCTTCTTCGGAGCCCCAAATTTCAATGTCATTTTCTGCTGGTGTTCCAACTTTGTGTAAATACACCCGGCGATGAAACTGTTCCTCATCCGCAGGGATTAAATCTGGTGCAAGTCGTCGCACATAATAAAAAGCTTTTTCGCCTGGCAACCAAGCGATGGGGGAGTAGCGACCGCGATCGATCGGCCCTTCAATTATTTTTTTACTTTCAATATCTAGAACGTAAATTGAACTCTCTTCAGTTCCGCCTGCTGATAATTGATAAGCAAGCAAATTTCCTTCTTTAGATGGCTGGAACGCATCTAATGTTGTTTTACCTGTTGGATCAATTGCAATCGGATCAAGCAAAACAACTTCTGGTGATTCTGGAGTTTTGCGGGTGTAAAGAATTCCCAACTCTTCGCCCGCTTTACGGCACATATAAAAAGATCTTTCTCCACGCCAAGCGGGAGTAGAGATATATCCGGCTCCAAGTAATGTCGTTAACCGCTGCGCCCAATGATCACGTCCACTTAATTGTTTGATCTGGCTTTGCCATAACTCTTCTTGAGCGGCTGACCATTTTTTAGTGGCTGCTGACTGCCCATCTTCGAGCCATCGATAAGGGTCGGCGACCTCCTGCCCGAAGTGCTGATCGCTGATTGCTTCACGATCGGCGGGTGGGTATTTCAGGCTCATGCTCCTAAGCCTAGGCTCGTGACACCAAAAGTTCATCAACTGAGCCATATTTCTGGTGTGCCTTACTAGCCAACCTCATTAGAAACCAGCAAGATTTCACTTATCTGATTGGCACTTTGTGCGCAGGAGGGAGTGGTGATGTCTAACGCCCTTGTCCTTAACGCGACGTATGAACCTCTCTGTGTTGTTAGCGAACGCCGTGCTCTCATCTTGGTTATGAATCAACGTGCAGGTGTTGTAGAAACTTCAGGAAGTTTTATTCACCATCCTGCTGGTGATATTTCTCTGCCAACTGTCATTAGACTAAATAGATTTGTCAGAGTTCCATATCGCAATACTGTGCCGCTGACTCGTCGTGCAATATTTGCTCGTGATGGTGGCAAATGTGTTTACTGCCAAGCGCCAGCCACAAGTATTGATCACGTGATGCCAAGATCTCGCGGTGGTGCACATGCTTGGGACAACGTTGTCTCTGCTTGCCACCGGTGTAACCATTCCAAAGCTGATCGAACTTTGAAAGATTTAGGATGGCGTTTACGAAATATTCCTAAAGAGCCATCAGGAGCGGCTTGGCGAATCCTGGGTACTGGTCGTGCTGACCCAAGGTGGGTTCCATACCTACAGCCATTTGGCGTAGGAAGTGTTGTCGCTTAACAAGCAAAGTTAACTAGTAGGATTACTGCATTATGAATTCACAACTAATAAATCTTGCAATCAATCAAGAAGATGGCTCCATGCCTGGTGAAGGACTTTCAGTTTTGGAAACCGTTATGTATTTCGTACTGGCTCCTACTGGATTATTCATCGGCATCTCATTAATTGTTTATTTGGCAGTACGGCCAAAAAATGCACGCGGCACTGCCGGTCGTGCAATTACAAAAATCAATTAATTACGCTTTAGCGTCCACTCCTTGAGCCTTAAGTGCTCTCGCCATTGCATCTCGATTCTCCGATAACAATCTACGCAAAGCAGCTGGTGCATCTTTACCGGCACCAGATAACCAACTCTCTGCTTTAGCAAGATTTGTATCGCTAACTAAATAAGCAGGGAATAAACCAGAGACGATGTTCGAGGCAATTTCATAAGATTTCTTTTCCCAAGTTTCAACTAAGCAGTCAAAATACTTATCTACATATGGAGTCAGCAATTCACGTTGGCTCGGGCGTTGCATGCCACCGATAGTCGCTAATTGAATGTGATTTGAAAGTTCAGAGTTAAAAGCATCATCCCAAGCTTTTGCTTTTACATCGACTGATGGAAGAGCTGCCCGACAAAAAGCAGCAGATTTAAGTCCACTTGCAGTGTTATCTGCAGCAACTTCTTTTGCGATCTCAGCCTCAGTTAATTTTCCACGCTCAGCAAGTGCGCCAAGGAAATGCCAACGTAGATCTGCATCAACTACTAAACCAGCGACATCTCCATCAAGAATTTGTCGGATGCGAGCATTTTGTCGATCTGAGAATGCTGCAGTGACAAATGAACGCGCATATTGCAATTGCATATCTGATCCGGGTGCGCTGTTTTCAAGCAAGATCTCTAAACCATTTGCCATTTGTTCGCGTACTTTGTCGCGATTTTCGGCGCAGGCAAACAATTCGACTGCTGTTCCCATTTGAATCAAAGTCATGGAAATAACCGAGACATCTTTTTCGGTAGCAAGACCAGAAATAGCCATCGGTACATACTGGCTTGCAGATAGTTCACCATCGCGCAACATGTCCCATGAAGCAGACCAGCAAAGCGCACGCGTAAGTGGATCTTCAATGCCAGCAAGGTTCTTGGTTAGAGTGGCGATCGAGCGCTCATCAAAGCGAATTTTCGCATAACTTAAGTCGCGGTCATTTAACAAAATTAAATCAGCTTCTTTTTCACCAATGAATTGATCAATTGAAGTAAGTGCGCCAGCCACATCAAGTTCTACGGATTTACGAAGAGTTAACTTGTCGCTCTTCAAATCATAAAGTCCAACTGCCATTCGATGTGGACGAAGTTCTGTCGAACCTTTCGGAACCAGTGGGGCTTCTTGCGCAACAGAAATCTTTGAGTACTTGCCATCTTTTACTTCAATTGCAGGACGCAATGTATTTACACCAGCAGTTTGCAACCAGGTTGATACCCAAGGCTTCAATGAGCGACCACTTGTGGCTTCTAGCTCCACCAAGAGATCGTTCAAAGTTGTATTTCCCCATGCGTGCTTTGCAAAATATTGGCGCAATCCATTTACGAAATTATCTTTACCAACGTGAGCCACAAGTTGTTGAAGAACTGATGCGCCTTTTGCGTATGTGATTCCATCAAAGTTTGTTTTAACTGCTTCAAGGT
>JBILFD010000132.1:0-3399 GCA_044351765.1 Candidatus Nanopelagicaceae bacterium
CAGTTATCACATTTAACTTGCCGGGTAACAGATGACCGGCAGGAATGTTTACTGCTGATGTGTTTGAGTATTCAACAGTTAATTGATTCCATTTAATTTCAGAGATGGTCTTTAAGGATTCAATTTTTGCTGACTTTGCTACCGCGGTAGGCGTCTCTAAGATTTCATAAATCTCTTCGGCAGCTTTTACGCCATCAGCAGCTGCATGAAAATATGCGGCGATATTGCGAAGTGGCCAATAAACCTCGGGCGCCAAAATTAAGACGACCAGGCCATTAAATAAAGTTATATGAGCATCAATTAAACGTATACCGATTTGAACTGCTAGTAAGGCAACTGAAAGAGTTGCAATCAATTCCAGTACTAATGAGGAGAGAAAGGAAATTCTAAGCACACCCATCGTTTCTTTCCTATAGCGATCACCAACCAATTCGATCTGCTTCTCTTGCTTGTCTACTCTTCCAAAAACTCGCAGCGTCGTTAGGCCTGAGAGCAAATCAAATAGATGGGTACTGAGTAACCCAAGGGTTTTCCATTTTTTTTCCATAGCAGCCGCTGTAAATTTGCCAATTAGTGCGCCAAAAAGTGGAATCAAGGCAATCGTGCAAAGTACAACTAATCCTGATAGCAAATCTCTACTTGCAATTGTTATGCCTACGACTAAAGGTACAAATAGAGAGATGAATAGTTGCGGCATAAATCGCGAAAAGTAGGGCTCTAAATTTGCTATTCCCCTGGTGGCCAATAGCGAAATCTGTCCCGCTCCTTTTTGGCGAATAATTTCAGGGTTACTCTTGAAGATCGCACCAAAGAGGCCCGTTCGTAATTCATTGCAGATTTTCTGGCTCATTTTAGAACTTACAATTTCGGCAATAAATTGAGATGAGGCACGTGCAATAAACAAAAGCGCAACTATGCAGATCTTAAAAGTTAATTCACTGACTGATTTTTCTTGCTGAAATGCCGCAACAATTATGTCTGCAAGTAAAAATGCCTGTGCGATAGTTATAATTGTCAGCACAACTGCATTTAGTGCTGCAGACGCAAGAAAACCCCGGCTACTGTGCGAGTGGCGCAGTAGCCGGGGATCTAGTAATTTCACGAGTGAATTTTGTCCAATACTCCAATTTCAGGTGATGAAATTTGATCGGCACTCACACGCTTTCTAAATACCCAATAAGTCCAGCCTTGATAGACCAGCACTATTGGAGTCAGCGCCACAGCCACATATGTCATCACTTTGAGCGTGTATGGGGTGCTCGAAGCGTTGAAAATATCAAGAGTGGCTTCTGGAGATAGAGAGCTAGGCATGACATTTGGATAAAGCGCTGAAAACAAAGTCACAACTGTAAGTCCCAGTGTTAGCGATGAGAATATAAAGGAATAACCTTCGCGACCTTTTAGATTGGCACCGAGTGCGGTTAGCCAACTAAAGGCAACTGCAACGGCAAGGATTGTGACTGCTGTATCAAACTTGACCAAGATTAAAGTCCAAATCAAGAAAGTTACAGTCAAAACAGTCGCGACCGCACCTAGTTTTAGAACTAGAGCATTTGCACGATCGCGAATTACGCCGTCAGTTTTAAGCGACAAGAAAATCGCACCATGCGTAGCAAAAACTGAAAGGGTTACCAACCCACCGATTAAGGCAAATGGGTTTAAAAGATTAAAGAAACCGCCGACATACTCAATAACTCCGGCCGAACTTTTCTCAAGCGGAACTCCTTTGACGATATTTGAAAAAGCAACGCCCCAAAGCAATGCTGGTACGGCGCTACTAATCACAATTGCCCAATCCCACCGAGAACGCCAATCAGTACGCCCGTACTTGCTGCGATACTCAAATGAAACTCCACGGACTATCAAACTAACTAAGATTAGAAATAGTGGAAGATAAAAACCACTAAACAAAGTTGCATACCATTCTGGGAATGCGGCAAAAGTTGCACCACCAGCTACAAGTAGCCAGACTTCATTTCCATCCCAAAGTGGTCCAAGAGTTGTAATAACTGCTCGCCGCTCTGCTTGAGTCTTGGCTACAGTTTTCAGCAATATTCCTACACCGAAATCAAAGCCTTCAAGAATGAAGTAGCCAATCCAAAGAACTGCGATCAAAATAAACCAAAATGTATTTAGTGACATCGCAATCTCCTTAGTAAGCCATCGTCAGGGTTCGGTCAGAATCCCCGCCGGTAGAATTGATGTTTAGTACTTCCTCGCTTGGCGCAGGACCAACTTGAATAGTGCGGGCTATCAAACCGAATTCAATTACCGCTAAAAATCCATAAAGGACTGTGAAGCCAATCATCGTCGTCGCCACCATGCCGGCACTAACAACTGGACTAACTCCATCTGCTGTTTTGATCAAACCAAAGACTGCCCAGGGTTGACGAGCATTTTCGGTAAAGATCCATCCAAAGAAGTTTGCAAACAATGGCAGAAATGGCATCGCAACCATTGAAGGTAAGAACCATTTACCGGTTGGTCTTCCGCCGCGGCGCATCCGCCAAAGTGTTAGCAATGCGAAGAATGCAGCTAGCGCACCAAGCCCAATCATGAATCGGAAACTCCAATATGCCATTGGGATGTTTGGTGTGTAGTCACCTGTTCCATATGTTTTGTCATATTCGGCCTCTAGATCATTTATGCCTTCAACGACTCCTTTGAAATCACCAGTTGACATAAATGAGAGCATCGATGGCAATCCAATTTGGAAAGTAGGTTTAGACCCATCGAGTGTTCCTAGAGTAAACAATGAAAATGGAGCATCAGCCCTTGTTTCATAAAGTGCTTCCGCTGCTGCCATCTTCATTGGTTGTTGGGTTGTCATTACGCGGGCGGTGTAATCTCCCGAAATTCCAACAAAAATGAAGGAGATTAAGACTGTTACTAATCCTAATTTTAATGTTGTTGGGGCAACTTCATTATCTTTCTTCTTCACAATTAGCCAAGCCGATACTCCAGCAAGAACGCCACCGGCAGTAAGGAATGCTGATGGAATGGTGTGGAAGAAGGAGGCGAGTGAAGTGTTTTGAGTTAAGACTTCAAAGATGTCCGTTAACTCAGCTCTACCACGTTCGACATTAATTCTGTATCCGACTGGATGTTGCATCCAGGCGTTTGCAGCCAAGATGAAAAAGGCTGAAAAGAGTGTGCCGATAGCTGCTAGCCAAATAGTTGCTAAGTGCATTTTCTTTGGCAATCTATCCCAGCCAAAGATCCATAGACCAAGGAAGGTGCTTTCTAAGAAGAAGGCCAATAACCCTTCCATTGCAAGTGGCGCACCAAAGATGTCGCCAACAAAACGGCTATACGAAGACCAGTTCATCCCGAACTGAAACTCTTGAACAATCCCGGTTACAACACCCATCGCAAAGTTAATTAGAAATAGCTTTCCGA